>JAGLML010000221.1 GCA_023140035.1 Thermoplasmatales archaeon | reverse complement strand
ATGGATATTTCCAAAGAAAAAACATGTAAGTGTCGGAATTGGTGAATTTGAATCAGCGGTAGATAAATCAAAACCCAAGACAAATTTAAAAGAGATCTATGAAAAATATATAGATACTCTTAAAGAGAATAATATATTGCCCAGAGATTTTAAAATAGAAAATCCAAAAGGCAGTACATTACCAGTCTTTCCTCTCGAAAAAACATTTGCTGATCGGGTACTTCTGTGTGGGGATGCAGCTGGATTTATCAATTCAATTACTGGTGAAGGCATATACTATGCAATGACCTCTGGCGAGATAGCTGCAAATGTAATTGATGAAGCTTTAAAGGCTAACGATACTAGTGAAAGGTTTTTATCAAAGTATCAGAAACTTTGGAAAGATGAATTTGGTAAAGACCTAAAGCTTTTTGGGCGTTTCAACAAACAATGGGGAAAAGATTCAGAAAAATTCGTTAGACTTTTAACTAAAGATAAAAAACTTGCTAAACTCACTATGGGGGTTACTGGTGGCCAAATAAGTATTTCCAGATATAGGTTAGCAATCATATTTAGATATATCTATGTCTCTTTCAAGGATAGGTTTAGTAGAGACAAATAATTAATTAACAGGCAGATGTTCAATGAAACTTAAAATAAAACTCCTCAAACCATTTTCAGATGCTGTTGGTAAAGGTGAACTAGAATTGGATTTCGATGGCGTTACTCTTAAGGATCTGCTCAAAGTATTAGTAAACAGATACCCCCGACTGAAGAAAGAATTCTACACAAAGACGGGCGAGTTAACAGATTATATGTGCATGTTTGTGAATGATAAGCCAATTTCTGCCTTAAATGGGATAAACACTGAACTCGAAAACGGTGATGAACTTTTATTTTTTGTTCCTATTAGTGGTGGATGAATATTTTATGTAGTTGTGCTCATCTTTTTATTCAAATACTTTAAAGTGAGTGTATCATCCCTCTATCATATAGTATAGTTGCATCCAATACTTCGCCCTCGACAACCGAGAGGAAATCTAAGGTGCGATCCAATATATCCAGCATGTCCTGTTTCTCCTGGGGGAGCATCCCGTAAACCCCTTTATAGACTACCGTATTGTTCACCCAGATATTATTGGTGAAATGATCAGAGGCAAGTTTGCAATGGTTTACTTCAAGATTCTCTATCAGCATCCTGACCTCTTTTAACTTTTCAATAGGAGATGTAGGTTTGTAGTCACCGGAGTTTTTCTTTTCCTCTAGAAGTGAACCATGTTGGACCACCAATGTTCTGAGCCTCATGAAGTCCGGATTCACCTCATTACACACCCTGGCGGACTCTACTGCATGTTCTTCCAGCCTATCCTTTCCTCCGGCACCTATAAGGATGTAGAACGAAAGCTCCAGACCTGCCCTCTTGGCCGCCTTGCCCCCAGATATCATCTCTTCGGGTGTAACGCCCTTCTGCATGAATTCCAGGGTCTTTTTATCCCCTGATTCCAAACCAACATGTACTCTAGTTAGACCTGCTTCTTTTATTTTCTTCAAACGTTCAGAGCCTAATTTCATCAATGTCTTGGCCCTGGCATATGAGGTTATCCGATCACTGTCTGGAAAACGCAGTTTTATATGCTGAATTATATCTACGATATTCTTCATGACAAGGCTGTCGGAATCAGCTATAAATACCGTCTTGGCTCCTTTGTAGATCTCTGCTGCCTTATCTATGTCTCTTTTGATGTCTTCTGCTGACCGAGGCTTGAACTTAAGGGTTTTATACATTGTGCAAAACAAGCATTTATTCCAAGGGCAGCCTCTGGAGGCACGAATAAGAGCAGAACTCGCTTCATTGGGCGGTCTATAGGGTGGGAAGTCGTAATCTAATGTTCTATTATCAATCATAGCAAATATATACAGGGGAAATACGATTTTAACCTTTTGCTAATATTTATACAATTTATCCCAATTTAGACGGTGTACTACCTTAACTTTTCCATTTCTCTTGCAAACACTGCTGCTCCAAAAGCGCCACTCAACTGTGGATCTGGTGGAGTCAAAATCTCCTTTCCAACGGACTTTGCTAGGGTTTTCAATATAATATTATTATATGCTACCACACCACCAGTCATTACTATCGTGCCTTC
>JAGLML010000220.1 GCA_023140035.1 Thermoplasmatales archaeon | reverse complement strand
AATTCTGCCATATGGTTTTTTTTCAAATAATGCATCAGCAAAAACAGAGTTTTTCGAGAGTGCAAGTTCTCTTGTATATTCAACAACTCTGTGAGGATTTTCAACATCAGAAACATCCACCATAAATTTCCCCCTCACAAGCTGTGAGCGAAAATCAACGATGTCATCGATGCTTTTATCTAACCAAAGTTCTGGTGTGTCAATTATGGAAGTATCTCCCATAACTGGAGGTATCATGGGACCCACCAATACCTTAGGATAGCCCATTCTTCCTACAAAAACACTTGGGGGCGATGCACCTCCAAGTCTCAACGTACTGACCAACGGTTTTGTCTTTATTTTTGAATGATATCGTACAATAACTGGACATCTTGATTTACCACATAAAAACTTAGTGCCTCTGCACAATGCACACATGCTTGTTGAGTTTTTTCTCTCAACAGGTAAGAGTCTTTTTTGAATATCTTGCATCATTTCCCCCATCTTAATCTTTGTTTTTTATATTTTATGTAAGAGGATTGAAAGTATACTTTTTAATTTACTCAACTTTCTTTTTTAACGTATTGATCCATGCCGGTAATCCTTCAATCGTACGGATCATAGATCCTTTTGCAAATATCTCTCTGTACTTTGTGTTACACGTTACTCGGCTTTCTAGATTTTTCTTTATCATGGCACACAGGTATCCGCCCTTCCTGTCCCAATCTGTAAGTAGTATGATGCTTTTGTATTTCCGAGCTATCATATCACAAAAATTGGAAATTGACATCCCAACATTGAAACGGATTATTTCTCCCGTTACATCTAATTTTTGCAATGCTTCCCTGTCTTTCTCTCCCTCTACAATTATTGGTACTGTTTTGTTGTCTTCCCTCAGTTCTTGGATGGCCTTTTCTAACTCTTCCAGAGATTTTTCATAATCCACGTAACGACCTCTTTATTTTCTTACACATGTCTTCTATTTGCACATTTTTAATTGCAACTGTCTTTTCCCTGCTTTTTTGTCCATGTATAATGCATACATCTTTTGGTGAAATATTGAAATATATTGCAATTTGATCTATCACTTCGCTATTTGCTTTATTTTCTTTCGCTCCGGCTTTTACTTTTATTTCAATAGAGTTGCGCCATGTATTATAACCAGCTGGAAAAACAGATTGAGAAGAACCTGGTATCACATGTAATTGTAATCGTACTTCATTGTTTGACAGGCTTACTGCATTTTTCCAATCTCTCATAAGTATCTCTAAAAAAGAGGTTAGGGCTCGCTGAGTTTTAGAACCGCCTCGGCGATATCGCCGTTTGTCTCCTCAAGGGCTTTTCGTGCTTCTCCCTCTGATTTTCCTGTTTGATCTACCACTAGTTTAATGTCATCTTTAAGAGTGTCCTCGGTTCTATCTCTGATTACAGGTTTCCCTGAAATTTGAAAGGTTTTTTGCCCTTGCGCATCCATAATTGTTACTTCAGCATCATCAAAAACATATTCTTTTGAATCGGTTTGAATGATTACTTTTTCAACATTATCAATATTTTTTATGTTGATTCCAAGTCTACGCATCATTTGATTCATTTGCCGTTGATTCATCCTTCCAGGCATTCCAGGTATCATATATATCTACCTTCTACAATTCCGAAGCATATATAGATTATTACATTGGGCGCCTAGTAATTTACATTCCCGACACCTGATAATACTATACATCTTCGGTCCTGTATGATATGTATTTCTGTTATTAGTATTTTGTTAACCCAACTCTATCTCAACTTGTAAAGTTGCTGTTTCATGGTTCTTTCTTTATATTTCTGATAAATGTTTAACAGAATCTTATTATGTTTCAATAATTCATTCATAGATTCTTTACTCAGGTTCTTTTGGAAGAATTTTAGGAATTCAATATATGATTTGAAACTTCTTATTGTTACTTCCTTTTCTGCCCCCAATAACATCCTGTTCAGGTAGTTTTTTGTGAATGAATAATAGATTATTAGGAATGTCTAAAAACTTGCTATCAACGTGCATCAAAGTTCTAGAAATGAAAATGGGGGAATGGTGAGGAGGTAGGAAAGGAAGAATTATCCCAAAAATATTGTTCCCCCATTATAATTAATTATACATTTAGGAAGAGTATATAAATGTTATCCTTAAAT
>JAGLML010000022.1 GCA_023140035.1 Thermoplasmatales archaeon | reverse complement strand
AAGAGTTTAAACCAGATTTATTGATCACAGATGCCGATCCTATAAGTCACTTTGCAGCCCGTTTCAGCAGAGTAAAGCGTATGAGCATCGATAATCCCCAAGTGTTATTACATCGGAAGTACGAGGTTACATTTAGAGAATTTATTTCATGGTTTGTCCTGATGATCGCACTTAAGATATCCGCGTTTGGTGCTGATAGATATATTATCTACGATTTTTTTGATGAACAAGTTGATGATCCTCGGGTTTTGTTTTTGAAACCCTTGATTCAAGAAGGTATCTTAAAACAAAAGCCAAAGTATGGTAATCATGTTTTTGTTTACCAAACATCACTCTCTACCGAGTTTATCTGCGATATATTGAAGAAAATTGATGAAACATTTGTTATCTACGGCTTTAACAAAGATTTGGTTGATGGGAATCTAGTCTTTAGACGGTTTAATGAAGATGATTTTTATCATGATATCTCTAATGCCAAAGCAGTTATCGCAAATGGAGGGTTTACGGTTTTAAGTGAGGCATTGTACCTTAAGAAGCCTATTTTTCCCATCCCTATAAATAACCAGTTTGAGCAGATTTTAAATGCAAAGTTTGTCGATAAACTTGGTGCCGGCGTCTATCATATGAACCTTAATGAAAATGATCTGAAGGATTTTTTAAATAATTTAGATCATTACAAAGAGAATTTAAAATCCTATAATCCTGGGAAACAAGAGGAAACTTTGAAACGAATTGAAGAAGAAATACAAAAATTATTATCTAAACGATTGTAGACGTAAAATTTAGATGTGCTCTTCTAATTTATATCCAAAAAATTTGAAATATTCTTTCATACTTTTGTATATGAATTTTCGAAGTTGTCTCACACCGGGATCCAGTTGCGTCTTACGCGGTTTGATAAATGATGTAAAATCTATTTTGTTGTAAGTTACACTATCTAGGGATTCCATGATTTTCTCTATGTTTTTCTGAGGATTTTTACAAAGGTCTTCATAGGTGATAAAAACATAATCTTGTTTTGAGAGATGTTTGATGTTTTTTAGGTAGTATTTTGTAGCCGCCGATGAGTCGTTCGTTAGTAATATAATTCCAAACACCGAGATTCTAGAAAAGCAAAATCTGAGTGTGTGCAATATCAACGGATTTTCAAATATTTTATTATAAATTCTAAAAAGTTGGGTTGTATATGGGTTTTTATTTTTTAATAAAAGCCTAATAGCTTTAATTGTAGAACTTAACGTTTTGAACGGATGTCTATGAATAAAAACAAATTTAGCATTGGGAAATGCTTTTTTAATATGGAGAAAATTTGAAAAATCATAAGGATTTTTGAGCAGTATCGGTTTATCGTTTCCTGATATGAACTGAATTTTTTTGCACAATTCTGTAAACAATAGGAGGTTTTTTGAATTTATATACATCTGAAATGTTTTCTGCCCGAGGAGAAAACCATGTTCCTCTGCAAAATCTGCGGTTACTTGTAATCTGTCTATTCCCCTGTCCTCAAGACCTTTTTCTTTGAATGATTCAGTGAGTTCTTTTTTGGATGATTCTTCTCGTTTATTTATGTGATTATATACGAGTTGATTGTATTTGATTAGATGATATGCTGTTACAGGATTGAAACATCCTGTTGAAGTAAGCATTTTGTATAAGATACTTGTACCTGATCTATGCAAACCCAGTATGAAAACAGGTTGAAAATCAATATTTTCTAGCTTTTCTAAGTATTGTTGATCATGGTTTTCACTGGTTTTCATAAGTTAACTCTCCAATTTCAAAAAATAGCCATTTTTACACAAATGATTTAACATACTTTTCCCCATATTAAATTATCAAATATAAACCTTGATAATGTGAGTTAGATGAAATTAGTAAATTATATTACTTAAATATACCATGGGCTAAAGAATGACATGAAAAAGATGATGGCATTTATTACTAAAGTTCTAAGACTCCCAGGAGTCGAAGAATTTATGACTTTACTTTACCTCAAAATCCCTTCGATCACATCAATTTTTTCCAAGCACGTTATTAATAAAAAATATGGAAAAACAAAAAGGTTTGTTGTAGAAACCCATGGTGTAAATGTTGTTTTCTCAATGGAGGATTCTTATTCAAGATTCTGGCTTTACGCAAGATGTGACAGAGGCAAAATACATGAAGAAAATGTTACAAAGCTACTTGTTGAAAGTTTAAAGTCTTCTAAGTGTTTTGTTGATGTTGGAGCCAATATTGGATACTATACTTTTTTAGCATCTAAAATTGTGTCTGATGGAACTATCTATACATTTGAAATGGATGAATTGAATTATTCTCTGTTAGAGAAAAACTTGAAGCTTAATGGATGTAAGAACGTACATATATATCATGCAGCTATAACTGATTCTCCAGGAGTTGTTAGTTATATTGGAGATTCAAAACATCCAAGTCCGATGTTTAGCTTATCTGCTAGCTCTTCACAAGCCAAATCCGATCAAGTAATATCGGTCCAAGCTTTTACCTTGGATGGTTTTTTCAAAGATAAAAAATCAATTCCTGATGTCATTAAAATCGATGTTGAGGGAGCCGAGATGAAGGTTCTTAATGGAATGCAAAATATCCTAAAAAGTAATAAGGTCAAATTGTTCGTAGAAGTTCATCCTATACAACTACTACTAAAATTCCAATCGTCTGCCAACGCGGTTATTTTGATGCTTATAAATAAAGGCTATAGCGTATTTGAGGTCACAAATATGAGAGGACGCAAGGATATAGGTCTTAAAAAGTTAAATCGGGATACTCGATTGATGCGCAATACCATGCTTTATGCTTTAAGAAAAGAAACATCCCATTAACTTTGAAATTATTTTAGTTTGAATGGAATGTATCTTTTATTGTTTTCATTCCAGAATATGATCGCCATCTCCAAAGTTGTACCTAGATTTAATAAACCTTGACAAATGATCAGTGCCAGTTGTTATTGTCTCATAGGCATCTGTTTTGTTTTTTAAAAAATAATCAAACCATCCTATTGCATATCGTAGGCAAATATCTTTTTGCCATCTCGGACATGGACATAACGGGCCCAACGCAGTTGAAAAACCGAGATGAGTACCGCCTTCAATAGCGATTAACTCCTTTGGGGTATTTGCCTTACTGTAACACCGTGATATTATAGGAATACTATATGTTCCTAGATCAAAACAGCCGCCCTGAAACTGTATTGGAACATCAATCTTACCGATTATTAGTGGATTGCCCTGGGATAATGCAACAACAGCATCTACTCTTTCATCTATAACAGCAGTCTCAGTCACTGTTATCCCCCCAAGTGAATGACCTATTAATCCTATACTTGTGTTATCGATCATATTTTTAACAGGGCTTTCTCCTAAAAGATAAGTTAAAGCATCTGATGCTGCGGCAGTCCATCTACGCAATACATAATGGATAGGTGTTTCTATCAGAAAAGTATATCGAAAATAGATGTTTAAAAAAGGAATATTAATGGATCGTATTGGGAAGATACCTTCAGATTTACCCTGACCTGGAAGGTCAAAAATTAGTGCTATATATCCCTCTTCAGCCAATGCCTTAGGTATCCAATCATAGGCACTTATGTAGCCTCCATGCCCTTCACAAAAGACTATGCCAGGGTACGTTCCCGATTCATTTGATGGGTAATAAATCTCTCCATATAATGTATATTTGCTGCTTTCAAATGATATATTTACTTGCTTTATGCTATTTTCTTGTTTTTCGTTATATTCTTTCTTTATAACATTGCTACTTCCACTTACAGCGCCACTTATTAAGCTAACACAGAGAAGCTGAATAATTATTGCAATTATCATTATTTTTAGTGATGTACGTCTTATCATTTATCCTCTCAAGTCAATAATATTATTTAACAGTATATCTATAGTTTCCTTAATCATGTTAAGTTGCTTATCCATACCGCGTCCATATCTCGCATCCTTCTGAATCTTCGAAAGGCTTCATTAGTTTAAACGTTCCAACAACAATATTTCCACTTCCTGCAGGATACTCCATCATCCCACGTGCACCTTCATTGTAAATGTAACCAAAGCCACTATCTATTTCACCGACATCATCTTTTACAATCGACATCCACTCCGTTCCATTGTAACACCAGATCTCACACCCTTTCGTGTCTTCTCCTATTACATTAATTTGCATATTGAGAGTACCGACCCACAGTTTGTTGTCTGATGAAACAATCATGGACCAGACATACTTATTCCATTTGGATCCAAATCCATCCTTTTCATCTGGATTAATCCTCCCCTCTCCGATTACCTCAGTCCAATTAGCTCCATCATACTTATAGATTTCACAACCTTGAACATTAGGTCCGTTTAGTTGATATCCATCTGTAGCAGTTGCAACGTACAATTCATCATTATAAACTGCCATACATCGGACGCCGTAGTTCTCTTTCTCCCCAAACCCATCTCCACCTGGACATTCTACTTTCTCCCAGTCTTCGCCATTTGAAGTTCTCCATAGCTGAAAACCAGCGTTTTTAAATCTGAAAACAGAATTGGTGTTAAAAGTCCCGATGTAGAGATGATCTTGAAATACTTTTGCGCTCCAAGCGTACGTATTATGCACGTTTTGTTCAGACTCTGGAAGTAAATCTCTAAACCCCCTATCCACAACCTTGCTCCAATGTATGCCGTCCTGAGTTCTCCAGATTTGACAGCTGCCACTATCGGTGTAATCCCAGTTCATTGTACCAACGTAGAGATAATCATTAAATTCTTCCATACACCACGCAGCCATATTCTTTGAATCATTAAATCCTCCCTTTATTAATGCGTTTTCTCCTACTACCTGTTCCCAATTACTACCATCATATCTCCAAATTTCGCATCCTTTTAGGGGACTTGTCCATGTTCCGACGTATAATTTACCTTTATACTTTTTTATAACCGATGCAGCAAGGGTTTTTGTATCACCAAAACCTACGGGCATGTCCGCTTCAGGATGATCCCCAATAAGTTGAGACCATGTATCAAGGCTAGAGTTATATTTCCAAACTTCACACCCATCGCTCATTCTTGCTCTCATGTGCATAGCTAGGTTTAAAGACATGCTTAACCAAAACATCAAAAAATTATGGTTATTGTATTCGAATCTTCTAGAGATAAGAATTGGTAACAATAATTTCTTCTCAAAAATGAACGGCAAATGCTCAGATAAACCCCCGTATAATAAATAACCATCGTTCATAATTCTATCTAAGCCAGGAGATCCCAATAATTTTGACTTATTAAGACTCTGTGTTCCAATGTACAATTCATCTTTAAAGATTTCTACCCCCCTAATTGCCATGGTAGTGCTTCTTCCAAACCCTGCGCTTTCGTTGCCTATTAGTTGTTTCCATTCAGAGAAACTTTCCTGATGAGCATTTTTGTCATTTTTCTCAAAATTTAAGCTATCGCTTCCAATAGTTCCACTTATATTTGGTACAGCACTCATTACAATAAAAAATATTATTGTAAGCACTAAATTTTTTCTAAGTGTACTATTTTTCACTTTTGGAACTCACCATGATACAAGATTATAATGTTATAGTATATATACTAGAATTTAAATATTTTGGAAAAATAATGAAACATTGGCGGCATTAATGAACAAATCTTATTTTTTCATCACTAAATTTATTTGTTTATTGTTTTGTTAGTCATATTTTACAGAATTAAAAAAAGTTAATTCCTAAGACTGCCCACTATGAAAGATTTCTCTTCTGACTGTTTAGAGTTATTCGCTGTATCATATGGAACTATCCAATAAGTTATAGCCTCCCCAATAGAAAACTGTCCTAGTTCAAAGCCAAATATAGGTTCATTTGACTCGTTAAATAACGGATCTTCCTCATGTCTCTCTTGGATAGGATTATCGCCATATCTGTACATCTCATATGAATTAATTTCAGTGTCATTATCACAGTACAAAACAACCCGTTTAATGTCAAATGGGCTTGCTTTAGTTATATTTGCATATATTACGACATTGCTAATGTTGGTAGGATTCTGCGGCTTATGATAAAAACTGTTGATCTGTGGGCTCCATACGTGGCCGCTTTCATTTATTATAACAAATATCCTATGAATCGATTTTTTTCCGAGCAAGTCAACCGCTCTAGCTGAAATTATATGATCATCTAGCTCAAGTTCGCTTATATCCCATTCAATAAACCAGTTTTCTGTACCATTTGCTTCTTTAAATTCACCGTCATCCATGGCAACTTCAACTCTTTCAACACCAATATTGTCCCAGCTATTTCCTGATATTGTAATTTCATCTCCTTCCACAATCTCTTCGTTTGTGGGTTCGTTTATTCTTATTTCTGGAGGAATTTCATCAATCAATGTTATCAATCTTTCATCTTGCGCATCGCCACATTCAGCAGTAATTACATATTCTCCTGGCATGTTTTCGGATGTATTCCATACAAAAAACCATGTACTATCCGCTAGAGATATTTCTGTTGATTCGCCATCTATGTTGAGAATGATATCCTCAGTTGCTATTCCAGTAATATTGATTATTTCACCAACATTAAAAACTGGATTCTCAAAAATACTTGTATCTGGAGAAACAATTTGCACTCTATCCGCATTGGTAGATACTTCAACTTGAATTGAAAAATCTAAAATAATATTAGTATGTCGAGCATGATTTCTAAATACTATATACCAATCGTTTTTACTAGCACTAAAACTCATAGCCGTTTTTTCCTCCTCAATGTAATTGAAGCAGTCGAATTTCCTCCCACTCTTATATTTTTCAAAGTTTTTTTCATCCAAGACAAAAAAATCGGTTTTTCCCATACCGCGATATACTCCGATGTTGTCGCCCATTATATTTTTGTGTAATTGATATGATCTGGTATCAAAGGAAATATCAAAGAAACAGTCTCCCTCAAACATTTTTTTATTGTAATGTCTCTGAATCTTATGAGAAAGATCTAGAAATACTACTCGAAATTTGGTATCTTTAGGGGTGCGTAGAATCCTTAGAGCGTTATTTTTTGCGAATTGCCAAGGTTTTCTAAGATTACCTTGTTGAACAATGAAAAGATAGTCATGTCCTTTACCCAACTGAAATGTACACTCTCCGTTTATGTTAGTATAGTTCCAAGTTGTAATAGTTGACCCTTTGATCGTATCAGGAATTTCATCATACCTTTCTTTTATCTTATTATAGATACCTTGGAGGATTTTTCCTTTAATCACTTGAGGCAATCTATCCCAGATTTCCTCGATTTTTTCCCATATTATATTTTTTATCCACGTGATATCTTTTATCCCATGTACTAATACGGTTACTCTGGCTCCGTCAACAGGTTGAAGATAGATATCCTTCACAACAAATCTTACCGTATTTCGATCTTCTGGATGAATGTATCGCGATGTTATCTCATATATGGAGCTATCTCCTTTCCAGGCATAGACAGCAGACATGTTTTTTCCCCATCCATATTCATAAACATCTGGTTTGTCTACAGCTCCTCCACCATCTGCCCACCAGTTATCATTCTCATGCCAACCTCTTTCATAAAATTCCCTCCATACATGATCTTCTCCAATATTACATGCACCAACAGATGGCACTAATAATGTTCTTTGTGCAGCAACTGCAATTCTTTGTAATTCCCCACACCATCCATTATGTTCATGAGCAATTATATTGGGTTGTCCAGGTCTACTGCCTATAGCTTGAGCAGGAACAGCCTTTCCAATCCAATAGCTTATAGCTTCAATAGCAGTTGGATGGTTTTCTATGCTCTCTTTCCAAAGCCGATCTCCTAGTTGAATATATGATTTGCAGTCCCATAGATAATCTATGTTTGCCAACTTCTCCTTTAGCAAAGGGTATCCTAAGTCATTATGATTAAAGAGATAATCTCGCCAAAAGTTACCATAAATATACTTAGCATTTTCGCTCGATATTTTCGGTTGTACAACATACCAATAGTAAATATCTTTAGGATATTCAAACAGCTTCTCTGTCCCATTTTCAATAACCTTGTATCTTATAGTAGAACAATATCCTCCCATTCCGTCATCATAATCTATAATATCAGCATATTTTATCCATTTATCATTCTCATAAAGAAAAAATACGTTATCTCTAATGACCTCAACTGAGGGAACATTACCCAATGGAGAGCAAGCTATTGAAAAAGCTATCTCATCTGCATATTTTTTGCTCGTATTCAATAGTAGATCTGCATATTCTTCAGGAGCATTAATTGCATGAAATTGTCTTGTAAGTTCTCTTTGAATCCAATTAGGAGATTTAGCAATAGCTGCTTCCACTTTTTCTGATAGTCCTGATGAATACGATCCAATCTCCTGTCCCTCTAACGATAAGTTCTCTGAGGAAAACTTTATGTAGTAATCAGATCCAGCTGGGATTTCTATTTGCCTAGAAATCTTTGTAACAATTTTCTGGTCAGGATGGCTACCCCATTCTAAAGAATAACTAGCTCCAAACGTAGTCGGTAAAATTAGAAAAATTGATAATGTTAAAATTGTAAACATTCTTCCAATTGATACTAATCTTTTATTGTTTTTAATTTACAGCCCCCAATAATTATATATGCATTTTTACTATATAAATCATAGGTGCGTCAGATTTATATTGCTGGAAGTAAGGAAGAAAGAAAGTTGGGATGAGTTGCGAGAAGTAGATATTTCGAATGAAATTATTATAGCATAAGCCTAGAGAATTATTTTAATACATAAACTTGTTTTGGGTTTTGCCGCCAAAAGACTTTGATACTATTTAGTGCGGAGTGATAATATATGATAGAAATAAAAGTACAAAACATTGTAGCATCTACAATATTTGCAGAGAAGTTAGACTTAGACGTTATAACGAAAGCTATAGAAGAAACTGAATATGAACCAGAACAATTCCCTGGGTTGATTTTCAGATTAAAAAATCCAAAGACAGCTACACTTCTTTTTAGAAGCGGAAAGGCAAATTGTACTGGTGCTAAAAATATTGAAGATGTGAAAACCACTATCAAAATAATAGCAGAAAAGCTGAAAAAACTGGGTGTAGATGTTTATAAAAATCCTGAGATAGTGATCCAAAACATCGTGGCCACATCTGATTTAGGTAATGAATTTAATCTTAATGAAGTTGCTATTGCTCTAGGTTTGGAAAATGTAGAATATGAGCCAGAACAGTTCCCCGGATTGGTTTATAGAATAAAAGAACCACGCGTGGCTATGTTATTATTCGGCTCTGGTAAAATAGTTTGTGCAGGTGCAAGAAAGATAGAGGATGTGTCATTAGCAGTGGATAAATTATCAAAGGAACTTGCTTCGCTAGGGCTTATCCGCAAATAAACTCCGTCATTTTAACGCTTTAAAAGTTTATTGAAATTTAAATTTATGCAAACTAAAGATTACATATCAAAACCATTTAATGTCGGTGAACTAGTTGAAAGTATTAGAAATTTAATCTAAAAATTAAAAAAGCTGTTGTAAAATTGTATTTTACTGCTTATTTTCAGGAATAAACTCTTTCAATCTTCTTAATGCATTTATTTTCTCTTTATCTCCAATTTTCGCTTGTTGTAAAGCATCTTCTAGCATCTCTATTGATTTCGAATATGTTGGTAAATCCACGGGTCTTGGTACGCCGTCTTTGCCTCCATGAGCATACGTGAACCGAATGGATTCAGACCATGAAGGTTTTTCACCATAAATTAAATCAGATATTAACGCTAACGCTCTAACAGTTTTTGGGCCAACCCCCTTTATTGATAATAACTGTTCATAATTTTTCGGTTGAAAATCATAAATTTCATTCATTTTTTTCCAATTTATTGATCGCGGCATATACAAATATTCAATTGAAGGATTGTCTTGTGCCACATTCGTCCAGTCATCCAAAGTTCGTTGACTTATTGGTTTTGTTAGCATCGCCCAATCTCGTTTGAGATGTATGGGGTTATCATTGACTAAATCCACAGATATCTTTTGAGCTGATTCACTTTGTTTTGCTGTCATATCTAGTACTTTGTCTTGTCGAATATTTGATACGATCGCAGTTTGTGGTTCACATACAAAACTATCTACATTTTCTGACAACCAGTGATATCTCCTTGCATAGCTAGTTTGGGCGTTCATGCCTTGTTGTATAACTGCCCATTTTCCATTTTCAGAGAAGATAAACACATGATGATAAAGATCATGTCCGTCCTGTACTGCACTGTTATCAATTTTTGCGGCCATTCGACTAGAATATTTTAACTCATCCATTGATGACGTTGAAAGATTATATACTTCTCCAATTTTTTCAATTTCAGTAAGTGTTTTTCGTGATGCTTTGCCTTTACCGCCTGCTATTGCAAATCCATGTTCTAGAGGATCAAGCGCCACTTTCAATGCCCCGCATGTGACAGTAGTTGCACCACTTGAGTGCCAATCGTACGCGAGAACACATGCTAGCGCTTGAAACCAAAATGGATCAGAGATCCTCTGTAAGAACTCACCTGATCCGTACTCATATGACATAACTTCGAGTATACCTTTAGATAGTTGAACCATTCTTTTGAATAACCATCGCGGTGCTTTACCAGGATGTAATGGAAGATTTGCAATTCCTGTTTTTGGCATGTTTCTTGCTTTTTATGAAATTAAGCTAATATAATATTTTCCATGGGTTAAACGAAAGTATATTTTTTCTCAAACTCGCTATTGTAAAAAAACAATTTACATATTTTTAGGAAATAACTGATAACAATTGTACAACAAGTTCTTTATAAGCGTTTGAACAAAATGATAATACGATGAATACTATGGGAGTGATAATTGAACGTAAAGACAAGACAAGCATCTTCTGCCCTCAGTTACTTGCCCCTCGTCATGTTTCTAGCAAGAAGACGAGATTTGCAGGGGTTGTAATTGCATTTTCACTTATAACGCTTGGAACTTGGATTATGATTTTAGCAAATTAAACATTTTGTTTGCCTAATCATAATGGGGTCGCCCTCCTCATTTATAACTATTTTTTCGAAACACATATAAAACATGAGTGACTAATATTAACGTACATAATAAATATTCGGGAACGCAGATAAAATGATCAGCATCAGAATCTACGAACAGGGCGATGATCTCGTGATTGGCGCATGTGACGAACATCTACTCGGCAAGAAATTTGTAGACGGAAAATTCCAGATAGATGTGTCAAAAAATTTCTATGGAGGACAGCGTATTGATAAGAAAACATTGGCAAAATACCTACATGATGCAACTATTGCAAATCTTGTTGGAGAAGAAACAGTACAGTGTGCTATAAAACTAGGTCTTGTAAATCCGGGTTGCATTTTAAAAATAAAAGGAGTTCCACACGCTCAGATGATTAGAATGTTGTAAATCTACTTTTTTATTTTCCTTTTGGTAATTTCATCTATTTTATCAGTAATTTTTTTGTAATGGCTTCCCATCCAATAAAACTTTTTACACTTATTACAAAACCAAAATTCATCATTGTTATCAAAGACTTTTTTAGGAATCTTTCCTTCAACTTTGCTCTTTTCAATTGTTTTAAGTATTGTGTTACAAAGAGTGCATCTTGATAAAACTAATTTTTCATCGACCTTAATTAAATTCAAAACCAATTTTAGCTGATCATTGAGATCTGTATTTTTTATTTCTATGACATTTATGTTTTGCTTTTTTCCCTTTAAAATCAATTCTTTATCTCTGGAAATAATAATACGTTTTTCAATAGTAGCAATGTGTAGTAAGTCCTCGTCTGTCATTTCATTGTTTGCATAGAATGTATCAAATCCAAAAATACGGAGCCACTTTGCAAGTGAGCCAAGCATTTGATCGCATAATAATTTCATTGTATCATTCTATAATGAGTTAAAACAATGTTAACAAAGTTTTATATATCAATTATTGCCCAGAAATCAATGATTTTGACGGCTCTACATAGTTTTACATAGGTGCACAATAAATATTTTCAACAGGGTTTTTTAATCTAAATATGCTGACTCCCTAATCAAACCCTAGAAGAAGTCTCAGTATC
>JAGLML010000219.1 GCA_023140035.1 Thermoplasmatales archaeon | reverse complement strand
AAGTGCACATATTCTATAGAAGATGGGATTCCAGATTTACTTCCCAAATAAACTCATCTGTTCATAAAGCTACTAATATCGGCTAATAGATTTTTTGATTCTCTCATATCGCTAATATACTGTTTAAAACGCGGTGCTCTTTTATCCAGAACAACGGCCACTCCGCGATCATTCTCATCACGGATAAGCCTACCAATAGATTGCAGTAATTTTCTTGCAGCTGGTGCATTTACAGTATACTCCCACCCTTTGCCAAATTTTAGATCGTAATATCTCTGCAGACCTCGCTGTCTGGCCGTAGGTTTTGGATAGGGGATTCCTACTATCACTGCTATCTCAAGTTGTTCAGCTGGAAAATCCATTCCTTCACTAATTCTTCCACCAATAACAGAAAAAAGAGCAGCGCCATTACTATTTTCCACTCCACATCTCTTAAAATCTATTACCAAATCCATCAAATCTGATTGAGACATTGCCTGTTCTTCTACATACAAACAACGCTCAATGTCAGTAAAATATCCCTTATTTCGAAACATGGAGAGTACGTTAAAGCTAGGGAAAAACACCATGGTATTCTTTGGAAAGGTATTACAGATGTTAGTAATATGTTGCCACATTCTTGAAATAATTGTTTTATCTCTTGCTATCTCCTCATATCTTGTTGTAACATCACGTGTGAAAAATATTCTTCTGTTTTCCCTTGAGAAAGGAGAAGGATAAAAAACTAGTTCGGTATATTGCGAAAGACCCAGTGAGTCGCGATATTCCTCAAGAGGTTTCAATGTACCTGACATATGAATGGAAGAATGAAATTCATTTATGATGCCAGTTCCAATAGATGGATCTAAACAATATGCCTCAATACGCGGATTTTTACCTTCTGCTGAATCAACAACCAATTTGATATATCGATCCATTTCGACTGTTATCCAAAATTCCAAAAAGATACCAAGCTTATGGATATAAGAACGGGGAAGTTTACCTTCTTTTTGTCGATAATCCTGAATTTTTTCACCATATGCAATTAAATCGCTGATGATATCGCGAAGGGTTATGCTTGTGATTTTCAATCGAGACAAAATCTCTGATTCTAATTCATGAGAGGGGATAAACGCATCACTCTTAACGTGCGTGTTTCTTCTGATGCCATTCTCCAAAATACCGTAAACATATGTATCTCTGAGATCATTTACAATTTCTAACAATATCTTACAAAATTTTGAAACAGAGATTTTTCCATTAGCTATAGAAGGATCACCAACCTTTTCAGCCTCAAAAACACAACTATTAAGCATCCATGCACTAAGTTGTGCGGAAAATAAATCTCTTAGGTAATCAGGGAGATTGTGTGCCTCGTCAACCACCAATAGTATATCATCTTCAGATATTGATAGCCAATCAAAGAGCATAATTCGGATAGATTTATCAAAAACATAAATGTAAGGTACAACAATCACTATCGCTTCTTTTATGAGTAATTTATTCATTTCATAAGGACACACTGTATTTTTTTTGCAATATTCTACAAACTCCTCTGCAGTAGGTAGCTTTTGTCTTGCCCATTCCAATATTTTGTCGATCTTTTGTTTATCTCCAATAAAATTTCTATAATATTCGCAGCCTTCGTTTTTCTTGTTTGACAGTGCCTTTTTCTTTTGATTTGAACAGAATTTTGAAAGTTCCTCAGATGAACCATTGCCGATTTCAGGATCATTTTTAGCAAGAATGCACATATTGGCCCGACCTTGCATTCCTAATCCAAAAATTCGTTTGTCTTTCATCTTCTTTCGAATTGCGCGTAACTCCAGTATGACTTGCCTTTGCTGAGCATTTGTGCGAGTTGTATAAACTATTTTTTTATTGTTTTCCAATGCATATTGTAGAGTTGAAGAAAGTGCACAGATGGTTTTTCCAGAGCCGGTTCCTGATTCAAAGACAAAATGTTTTCTTGCGTCAAGCGTATTTCTGATATCTCGCATTATGTTTTCTTGGTTTTTACGGAGATCATAGGGAAATAAATCCATTTAATAGGAGAATAGAATCATGGTAAATAGAGTTGTTGGATACAAAAACTTGGGAATTAAATTTTATAGTTTAATTCTATTAAACCATGTCGTAATGATTGAAACTCCTTTAAGTCAAATTAAAAAATTACTTTCAAATGAAATTCCTTCAGAGTTAATTTGTTGTCTTCCAGATA
>JAGLML010000218.1 GCA_023140035.1 Thermoplasmatales archaeon | reverse complement strand
ATTACGTAGAGTTCTATCTAAACGATGGTTGGATGTTTACCGATAACGCAGCGCCATACGAGTGGACTGTCGTGTGGTCACCTGGCTTAAAAACCGCAGTATTCACAGCTAAAGCATTCGACATGGCTGGACACTTCGCTACCGATGACGAAACAGGCATTGTAGCATTTCCATATCCGCATTCAACGCCAACCCCAGCAACACAAAAAACCAACCCACTATAAAACAACAGAAAAGGAGCTAACACTCCTTCTCTCTTTTTATTTTTTTATAAAATTTTGACAACCACCTTTTAACAACAACATATTGATCAGAATTGCTGAATAATTAATCTAAAAACCATTTTCTATTAATTAGAACAATCTGATAACCATATTACGAACCACACTGTACGATCCAGCGCCTCATATCTGAATTTACCATCTAAAGGGCCGTAAAAGCCTACTAGGCAGCAATAACCCAGTGGCTAAATAAAGATATTATTAGTTAAATAGAAACGCCGTATCTTCCTCACTTTACAGCTTTTTCAGTATCAACTCTGCCGCTCTTTTACCTGAAAGAAGCATACCACCAAAAATAGGACCCATACGTGGTGCGCCATATACCGCATTTGCTCCCATGCCTGCAACAACAAGACCAGGATACACCTCTTTTGTGTTTTCAACAACAGTTCTTTCTCCCATTTCTGCACACATGGATCGTTCTTTTTCTAAATCTCCGCTAGGAGTATTGAGAGGTCCTACTTTTCTCCTGACAATATCGCAGATCTCAGCAGCGTGGCCAGTAGCGTCGATACAATACTTAGCGCGAATTGATACAGGGTCGACATGTAGCTTTGCAATTTCTACCGCACTCCAATTAATGACAAAACCGTTTACCTTTTTACCTTTGAGAAGTACGTCTTCTACAGAGATCGTATTAAAAATTCTCACTCCTGCGTCAATTGCAGAGGAACATAACTTTGTAATTGCCTCGATAGAATCAGCACTATAGTATCCATTTCCTTCATCCTTAACGTTGATTTGTGCTTCTTCCAAGAGATGTTTGGATTCTTTCTGAACAACAATTACTGGGAATGTCATGCCTCCCCCCCACATGCCACCTCCAATCGAAAGCTTTCGTTCAAACAGAACAACCTTCTTCCCTGCATTAGATAAATATTTTGCAGCGGTTAAGCCAGCAGGGCCCCCGCCAGCAATAGCAACATCTACTTCAAAACAATCTTGAAATTCCTTCGAGAATCTGCCAAATATAGTTCTTGTTACCACAACATCGTCGATTCCTATAATAACACCCCTTATCGACCGATAATTACACTAGCATTATTAAAGATACCGCTAATAATTTATACTATGTTTTCTTGTTAAAATTTAGTGTTTGAGATTAGACATGTTCAACCCCAGGATATTTTTTCTGTTATTAAAATTGCATACGAATCGTTACCAGAACGCTACAGTCCAGAGGTTTTTAGTAGGTTTTATGAGTCATTTCCTGAAGGATTTTTGGTGGCTGAAAAACTCCATAAAATAGTGGGTTTTATTGTAGGTATAAAAACGAGTAATGGGGTGGCAAGAATAACCATGCTCTCCATCAATAAAAAGTATAGAAAACAAGGATTAGGGTCTGCCTTATTAACTCAATTTTTAAAAGAAATGTCTTTACAAAACATCAGGCAAGTTGAACTTGAAGTAAGAATAAACAATGATGCTGCAATAAAATTCTATAAAAAACACGGATTTGATGTAATGGAAACTGTACCAAGCTTCTATCAAACTGGAGAAGACGCATGTATTATGAAACGAGTATTACGGTCGTGTTAGTTCTTTTTCTTTTTCTGTCATGAACCGTAGAGCCATCTGATCAAGACGATTAGCAATTTTTCCAAGTCCCATATCCCCATTGTTACTTGAAAGTATTCCTGCAATATCTTTACTTAGTGTGAATACAGCTAGTTTGTGTTCTCTTTTTGACTTGTGAATTTGATAAGGAGTAATGTCCAGTTTCTCATAATAAGTAGATTCGCATCCATGGTTTTCACACATCTGCACCAACTGGGTTCTCATCTGGTATAAAAATGTGTGGAGTTGTATTAGCTCATCTTTCTGCATTATAATAGCCTACCATTTTCAGAATAGTATATAGAGTTTTTATATTTTTTCTAAGTTTGTGAAGCTGTGTCAATGCCACATGAGTACAATGTAGGTA
>JAGLML010000217.1 GCA_023140035.1 Thermoplasmatales archaeon | reverse complement strand
ATCCTTTTCTATCAGCTGCTCTTATACCGTTTACATTCCATGACAGAATTTTCATATGTTTCACCGTAACGTATAGATTAAAATGATAGAGCAATCTGGTTAATAAACATATATTTTTCATATTTTACTATAGTAACAATTTTTTATGGGAGTAACAATGATTGAATACCTTTGAGACAAAGCCTATTAATACATTCGCTTACCCCCCTTACAAGCATATAAACAAAAAAAGACTTTACAGAATTAATAAGACGTGAGATACGGGGGACATGCCAGCATCCTCCTAAGCTGGCATTTCTGCCAATTATACTTTCAGATTCATCCCATCCTCTCTTTTCTTTTTATCCATCCAAAAGATTTTAATCTTTAAATTCATTAGAGATACTAACTAACAGAAATTTAGAAGTGGTTAATGAGGAGTAAACATGCCTGAAAAAACTTGTGGTATATGTCAAAATAAATTTCATTTACATGACCATCAATCTGGGCTGGTATTTGATGATAAGATTTTTGTATGCGAATCCTGCTCCAAGAGTACATCAGAACATGACATAATGGAATGGTCAAGAAGCATAATGCAAAAACCCGGAAGTGGTATGCCAATTGCTCTTTGGTTAATACACGAACAAAACAAAGATAAGCCGATGTTTTCCAAACGAAAATAACCATGACTAAAGAATAAAAAAACTATGAAACACTATCAAAATCCTTTTTTATAGCTAGTTGAATGTGGGAGAAGATGTTTGTTGTAAAACTTGGTGGTAGCGTAATCACAGACAAATCAAAAAAATACTTTTTCAAAAAAGAAGTAATGGATAAACTATCCATAGAAATTAAAAAGGCAAACAAGGACATTATATTAGTTCATGGAGCAGGGTCATTTGGACATATTCTTGCAAAAGAGTATATGTTAAATCAGGGATATAGAAATGATGAGCAGCTGCAAGGTTTTTCTCATACACATGCGATGGTTCAAAAATTAAATTCATTGGTTCTTAGCTCGTTACATGATAATGGCATTGCTGCTGTTTCGATCCCTCCACATGTTATACTAGAACTTGATGATCATAAACCGGCAAAAATGAATTACGATGTATTCAGAGATTATCTGGATAAAGGGTTCACTCCAGTGACCTTTGGAGATGTAGCATTAGATAAGAAACTGGGTTTTTCGATATGTTCTGGTGATCTTCTTTTACAAATGCTTGCAAAGCATTTCAAGCCAGAAAAAGTAATATTTGCATTAGATGAAGACGGCTTATATACCTCAAATCCAAAGATCGACAAAAATGCTGAGTTTATAGAAAAATCTACAATGAGTGAGTTAGAAAATTTCACAACCAGTTCCAATAGTTATGCTGATGTTACTATGGGGATGGAGGGAAAAATTGAAACCATAAAAAACATTGCCAATTTAGGTATAGACATTGCTTTGTTGAATGGTAATATAGATAACAGATTATACAATACATTGATTGGAAAAGAAACAAAACACACGTTAATTTATGGTGAGAAGAAATGAACCAAACAGAAGAGAGGAAACGCGAACATATCAAAATATCACTAAAAGAAAATGTGTCAGCACATCATAATTACTGGGATGATGTTACACTCATTCATAATGCATTACCTGAAATAAACGAGGATGAAATTGATTTATCAATAGAATTGTTCGGAAAAAAGCTAGGAGCACCGTTGATTATATCTGCTATGACGGGGGGCTATTCAGAAGGTAAAAAGATCAATGAAAATCTTGCTGCTGCTGCAGAGAAATTTCACATTGCTATGGGAGTAGGCTCCCAAAGAGCCGCTCTTGAAAATCCTGGATTGAAGGATACATATAGCATAATAAACAATTACAACATCCCTTTGAAGATAGCAAATATTGGAGCATCTCAAATAGTGTTGTGGGATCAGAAAAAAATTTTAGAAAACGCTGAAAAAATAGTTGAGATGATAGATGCCGATATTCTTGCGATCTGTCTTAACTTTTTGCAGGAGGTTATTCAGCCTGAGGGAGAAGCACATGCGAAGGGTTGTTTAGAAACCATTGATATGCTTTCAAGAGAGTTTGGCAGGCCAATACTAATAAAAGAAAGTGGAGCCGGCATTTCCTATAAAGTTGCCGAATCTCTTAAAAAAACTAATATTGCAGGCATTGACGTGGGTGGTGCAGGAGGTACCTCTTTCTCGGCTGTAGAATATT
>JAGLML010000216.1 GCA_023140035.1 Thermoplasmatales archaeon | reverse complement strand
TGCCTTTTATTAAGAAAGAAATAACCAAGTGTCTAATCAATAATTTTGGACTAAATCAGAGAGAAACAGCTAAATTATTAGGAATTACACCAGCGTCAGTCTGTATGTATATTTCTGAAAAACGGGGTAAGATTAAAATCACAGATGAAAAAATAAAGATAGAAATCAATATCTCTGCTGAACGGATTGTTAAAAACGGAGAGACGGTTTTCATTCCAGAAATTTGTAGAATTTGTAAGATTTTAAGGGAAAAAAAGAGTTTTAACACTATAGAACCGAAAAGTTTATAAAGATATTAACAATTGTTAATGTGGGTTCTAATTCATTGAATAAGAATATGAGGGAGGCTTTTTCGTTTTATATCCTTTCCTCCTTTCCTCCTCACCTCATATGTTAGAGCCCAACCTCCCTTCCTACATCAAATAAAGGAGGGATTTTAAGAAAAAGAAAGGGAATTTATTGAATTGATGTGGCTTTGATGCGAAAGTAATATAAAGTATAATTAACAATTGTTAATATGGGGCTAATATGGTGGATTATAATAAATGGGAAATTTTCTTTTTCATTTTTCTTCCTCCCCGTTCTACCTCATTTTAAACATTAGCCCCTTTTCCTCCATTTAGCTGTACAAAAATGTTTTAACAGGTTCTTCTAGCTAAAACCAATTGGCATAAGTAAATGGTAAAAACAATTTAAGGGTAAAACCCCAAATTTATTAAAATATGACGTCTCCATATCTTTTAAAAAGCGCTATTTTTGTTTTTTAATTACATCTAATGAAAATGAAGCAACAGATTTGAATACCCGATATTGGAATATTGCTCCAACTATAAGACCCATATGATAAGTTATAAACCTAAACAAAATAACGAAAATCCCTACTAACGATGAGCCAATAAATACACTGTATAAAATTGCAGTACTACCTTCTGTGACACCAGCACTTCCAGGCGTTGTCGGCATCATGACAATTATAATTAAAAGTACCTGAGCAGCACATGATTCGATTATAAAAGGCTTGAGACCAAGTCCCATAAGGATGAGTATAGGAACAATCCAACCTGTTATCCAGAAAACAGCGGTAACAATTCCTGCTTTTATAAACGCCTTTTTTCCAGTAGAAAGAAAAAAGATCATACTGTCATGAAAGTCGTCTACCCCACTACTTATTCTCTCTATGCGTGCACTCTCACTATCTTTTTTCCTGGAGAATCTACTTATCTTATTACTTAAAAAAATCAAAAAAGATTTGGTTTTTTTGGGATTTTTTAATGCATAAGCAAAAACTATCACTGCTAGTATAAAAATAGCTATTGCTATTGTAAGTCCAACTTTTAAGGCTCCCACTTCTATGTGCCCTCTAAAAATAAGAAACGCAAATGGGACGCACAAGAGAATAAATATCGCATCGAGCAATCGCTCACCAAGTACTGATGCTGTTGCACTGCCAACACTTAAACCATTCTTGCTTAGGAGATAAATTCTTACTGGTTCTCCACCTGCCATGGAGGGAGTTATGTTTGCTAAAAAAAGATTCGCAATAATTATTTTTGTTGATTCCCATATACTAATATTCACATTTTTATTAATGGCATTGCTGAGTATTCTTAGTCTGATGCCCCATAATATCCAATAGATGACATTGATTCCCATTGCAGCAAAGAAAAATTCATACCGTATATGCTGAGTTGATAAATATTCCAATGTTTCTGCGTCAATTGTAAAAAACAGAATAAGTATAATAATTGCAATACTCAGTATGAGGCTAATTATTAGGGAAAGTTTCATTGTTTTTGGTTTTTTCTCAGTTGAATCCACAAGCCTTTATTTTGAGAATGGTTTATGTTTCTTGTGGTTCTAAAATTTTCATGTAAATAAAAAAACTTATGTGTAGTAAGGTATTACTCCACGACCATCGTGAATCTATGAAAAAGTTACCCTTAGAAAAATATCTAAAAACAATGAGATACGCCTTTTCAAATTATTTGGCAAAAGAAAGCATCTATCCATTTTACGCCTCGTTTAAAGTTACTCATAAGTGTTCTCTCAAATGTAGTTTCTGTAATGTATGGATGGAGAAAACACCAGATCTCTCTAAAGAAGATGTTTTCAAAGTTTTAGATAACATAGGCAACTCCAGCATCGTTGTCTTAAGTCTTGAGGGCGGAGATCCTCTTGTGAGGAAAGATCTGGGTGAGATTCTAGAAT
>JAGLML010000215.1 GCA_023140035.1 Thermoplasmatales archaeon | reverse complement strand
GTATTGCCAGCCGAAATAATAAAATGCAAAGGCAAAATAGATTAACTTTCTTCCTCCTGTTTTTCTTCAGGCTGTTTCTTATATTTTTTCCATACGTAGGAGATAACAACTGTTGATATTATACTAACTACCAGTAGTAATATTGGGGCTGCAACATTCTCCAAGAGCGTATGATCAATTATGAATAGCAGGCCAAATGAGAAAATCATGATACCTGAGAGCAATTTTAATTTCTGGCCTTGCCACTCTGTCAATTTTCTTCTGCCAAGAGTATACACAAAAACCAGCAAAATGATCATCAGTGGTATAACGTAGACAACATTGTAAAAAAAGATGTAGATGTAATATTCTAGTAATGGCAGAGTATAAGACGTTAGTCTGTTGGTAAAAATAAGCGGGAAACCTAGTGTGCAAAGAAGCTCATAGAAATTAACGGTTACTGCCAAAAAAATTGTTCCTCCGATTATTGCTGGCAAATAGGAAGTTTTTACTAGATTTCTCATCTTTTTAAACACTTCAGGTTTTTTACTCTCCGGAATGCTGAGAGATGGTCCTTTTTTGAAAAAGAAGAAATCCTTAATGTTGACTATACCGATAATAAGAGCAACAGCTCCTGCCAATAGTGACACGGTGCTTATATGCTCTGAAGTAAGTAAGAACGAGTTGAACAGTATAAACATGAATAAGAAGTAAAAGAAACCAGAAAAAAAGATGAAGATGCCGCCAACAAGCAACATTCTTCGTCTGGATTGTACATATAGAAGAAGATTGAGAAGGAAAATCAGTATAAAAAATGAGCAGGGGTTAAAACTATCAAGAACACCCAATACAATAGTAAGAATAGGTAGAGAGAGACCAGACGTATTCACACTTCCGATAAATGGTATGTCTATTATCGTATCGTCAAAGGTGTGATTGACATCAACTTCTGCTAGATACGCATTTATAATTTCTTCCAAGGTTTCATATGTAAGATTGCTTTTCGGCACTTTTGTTTCATTATTTATCGTGGCAGCAGGATAGCTTTTGAAACCGTGATCGCGCCATTCATTCCAGTCCTTTGTATTTGATTTTACATCTTTTCTATTTACAATGATTTTTCCAGAGAAATTCGCTTCTATCGGGTCAATAACTCCTTCCGTATATGCTTTACAGCTCCCACACGATGTTGAATAATAATAATCTACGACAATCGTGTTCTCTGCAGCAACTGATTGTACCAGGATTGAAAAAATCAAGAGAACGAGCATAATCAGGATTCGAACGTTATTTTTCATGCCAACTACCCACCTGAAACTACTGGGGGAGATATCGTTACTGTATCTCCCTCTGCAATCTTTTCATCAAACGTTGTATATGTATTATTCTTTGAAACCATGATGAATTTTTTGTCTTTTTCAATGGCAGGATGCTGTTTTACAAAAGCGTCCACAACATGCCAAATAGTATCCCCATTTACTACGAGTTCGAGTTCTTTTTTTCCAGTTATGTCTCTGTATCTTCCAAATAGCCTTACTTTTATCTTCATTTCAATTGTCCCTCTAAAGAAACTCGAATCGTTCTTTATCGCAACATATACACTCAGGATTTCTCTTTACATCTATCTGTTCAAAGCGTTGCTTCCAAATATCATACATAATCATACCAGAAAGTTGTTTTCCAAGGAGTATCTTCATTGCTTCTGTACATTGAATGGAGGCAATAATCACTGGAAGATTACCCAGTACTGGTATTTCACCCGTTTTGTTGTCTACAATACTGTGCGACATACATTTTAAACAGGGCGTCAGTCTTGGAACTATTCCCATAACCATTCCTACAGTACTGTGTACCCCTGCATAAATCCAAGGAATGTTACTTTTTACTGCTACTTCATTTATTAGAAATCGTGTTTCCATGTTGTCTGTACCATCTAGAATAATATCTGCAAGTTTCACAACCGATTCTATATTTTCTTTTGTAATCCTTTTTTTGACTCCTCTTACTGTTACTTCAGAATTTATCTGTTGTAATTTTTCTTCAAGAATCTGGCATTTAGGTTTACCAATATCTTCTTCATTAAAAAGTGATGTCCGATGAAGATTTGTTAAGTCTAATGAGTCATCATCAACAATGTCAATGCTTCCAATTCCTGTTCTAACTAATATATTAGCGCTATTGCTCCCTAGTCCACCGCAGCCAACGACAACAACATGTTTTTCAGAAAGAGTATGTTG
>JAGLML010000214.1 GCA_023140035.1 Thermoplasmatales archaeon | reverse complement strand
AAGAAACAACAAGATTTCCTCCATCATCCAAATGATATAGTCTTTGATCAATTTCTTCAGATGGTTCTACAAGGACACCACGTACCATTCCTGTTTTTTCATCTATGAGAGAATCCCTTAAAATGCCCAGATACAAACCATCCTTACTCATTACTTTTTTTCCTCTAATATCACTCTCAAGTACCTTCGCAATCCTACCTTCCTTTATTACAAAATACAGGTATACCAAACCCACTAAGCATATAATCCAGATTAAGATAAGAAAGGCTATATCAGCATTTTGTTCCCCGTATCTATTAATATGTATGGTTACAGATCTACTCTCGCTGAAAAATGCAAGTAATGTTCTATAAGTGATAATAAACAAACAACCTATGCCAATAAGATATCCAGGAACCATAAGTAGTTTATTTTTCATTTAATCCACATCCGAATATAACTATTATTATTTAAAATTCTGGTATAAAATATGGTTTTTTTATTGTGTTCACCTTCCAAGTAAAAAACTGATTTTATTTGGGTTTGATTTTCGTGTTATATATATCAGAGATTTAAACAATTAATGTTTATTCATAGTATTTTTAAAAAATAAAATTGTGTTAATTTTAAAGAATTTTTTGGGTAAGAACTGTCAAAGAGATCTGGTAACAATTGTACAACAAGACCTTAATAAGTGAAAAAGCAAAATAATGAATGTTATAAATAAAAGAAGGCAGATATTATGACTAGAAAAGAATTATTTGAAAAAAATGAAAAACGAATAGTAAAAAAGGCAACTGTTTGCGGATTAGCAATAATTCTCATAGCTGTAAGTTTAGTTCCTCTCGTGAGTTCGAATGGTGATTCTGGATCGCCAGAGATAGAGATTATTAAAACAGGTCCAATCTCTGGCTATGTGGGAGATGAGATCGCATATACCTATTACGTCAGCAATACCGGAGATGTGCCGCTTAGCAATGTTAATGTCAATGATGATAAGTGTGGACTGGCTAACTATATTTCTGGCGATGAGAACGATAACGATGAACTTGATACTGATGAGGTATGGATATTTACCTCTACCTATGCGCTTAGTTTAACTTCCCCCAATCCGTTAGTAAATACTGCAACCGCATCTGGAGAGTGGGAGTATCTAACAGTGGAAGATGTCGATGACTGGTCAGTTGAAGTGCTTCCAGAGTCTGAACCTGAACCAGATCCTGAACCAGAGGAACCTAGAAAGACAAAAAAAGGTTCAGGCAGAAGTTACTTGAAAAACCTCCATCCAGTTGCAAATGCAGGTGGCCTATATTATAGATTCATTGACGAAGAAATCATATTTGATGGTTCAGGAAGTTATGACTCAGATGGGACAATTATGCATTATGGATGGTCATTTGGTGATGGATCTAATGGATTAGGAGAAAAGGTCACACACAAATATACACGTGAAGGATCATTTGTAGTGGAATTAACAATTATGGATAACTTTGGAGCAAAAGATAAGGACAAGACTTTAGCTATTATTGAAGTGCCAAACAGATCTCCATCAATTCCAAAGATACTTGGTCCTACAAATGGTAGTAAAGACACTAAATACTCCTATACGACTGGATCTACAGATCTAGATAACGATGATATTAACTATTTCATTGACTGGGGTGATGGTACTATCAACGAAAGTGGATTTTTACCAAGTGGACATTATTTTTCCATGCTTCATAGCTGGAACGAACCAGGAGAATACACCATAACGGCAACAGCTTCTGATGATCAATCAACATCATCATCAGAAATGACAGTTCTTATTGAAGAAAATATAATAACGGACAATATAGTAATTGTTGCTCTAGGTATATTAGCAATCATAGTTCTATTGATATCTCTGATGTACATAAAAAAAGGCAAGAAAAATTAAAACCACAACAAAACATAATCTCTTTTTTTCTTTTTCAATTCAATAAAGTAATCGTGGAAATGAAGTCAGTACGGTAACACTTTTTTTTAATTTCATACCAAACATTTAAATAAAATTATAACATAATAACTATTACCATAAATTTATATTTGGGGCGGCATTTTGAACAAAAAAACCACGATATTTGGAATAGCGGTTTTACTCTTGCTGGTAGGAATTAATAATCTTAGTTTTTCAGGTGTCGCAGATGAACCGTTTACTCTGAAATGGACGTGTTATACTGGTTTTAAAGCCTACATTGGTCCAGTTACAGAGGATATAAATGGTGATGGTATTCACG
>JAGLML010000213.1 GCA_023140035.1 Thermoplasmatales archaeon | reverse complement strand
GCCCGCCATTCAGGTCCATGATCAATTAAATCTTCATCAATAACAAATCCACAATCATTACACACTAGCTCTGCCCTAGAATAATCCCTACTGAGGTGTGCACTACCGCATTCAGGACATTCAATGATTTCCTCCACTTTTTGTTTATCTTTGTTTGTCAATTAAATCAAACCCGTAAAACCCCTTTAATCCATCTAACAGTAGCAAGGAGGGAATAATCTACATTATATAAATACTCCCACAGGGATTTTTGATAACAGATGAACAATAACATGTTTATATACAGAAAAGAACAAATTATTCGATGATGGTTGCTGGAAATATTTCAAGTAAACAAGAAGCAAACGAGATTGATTTTATCGCCAAAGTAATAGTGGTGAGAAGAATGATCAGCAGACTTACTGGTCAAAAATATTAGATATGTTTTACATTTTTATTTACTTCAAGATAATGGAAGAGTGAGCATCTATTTTAACGCGTTTTACGATATAGCTTGGGGATTAAAAAAATGAAATTTGATGACACCGCCTATATGACTTTTAGGAAGATCCAACTGGAGGAAGAAAAATCCCCGCTGCTCACAAAGATTGAATGGAATTTCTATTCTAAACTTTCCGAGTTTAAAAAAAACCCTAATAACATGACTGAAAAAGAAATTCAAAATATTGAGAAAATCTTTGTCGGTATATGTGAGATAAGAGAGAAAAAGATAGCGCAGGCTGCTCTTTCAAAAGCCCGTGGCGGAAAACCTGATCTAAAAAACATGTTGGATGAGGAAAAGAAAATATTCGATTCCATCGTAGACATTATATTACAGTCACGTAAAAGATTCTTTAGTGAAGATCAGAATGTTAACAGCAGAAAACCATATAGTACAGCTTAAGATTGAAAGGAGTGGGGTTTAGTGAAGCAGCCCCATTGAAGAAAGTTTTTCTAACAGTTCCTCCACTGCTTTTGACACGTCCTCTACCTTTTTTGCACCTGCACAGACTATTTTACCAGAGCCAAAAAGCAACATAGCCACCTTAGGTTCTTTAATCCTATAAACCAATCCTGGGAACTGCTCAGGTTCATATTCCACGTTTTCTAAACCAAGAGATATAGCTACTTCGTTAAGATTAAGCTCACCGCCTAAATCAGCTGTAGCTACCATATTCTGAACGACTATCTCAAGATTCTTATGTACATCCATACCTAGTTTTTTTAATTTCTCAGCGATAATATCAATGGTCTTACGTACGTCTTCAATGTTTTTAGCACCTGTACAATTGGATTTCCCACTTCTAAAGAGAAGCGTGGCTGTCTTCGGATCTTTTAACCTGTAAACCAGCCCAGGGAATTGCTCTGGTTCGTATTCAGCTTCTTCAAGAGATTGCGCTATCATGTCTAAGTCTAACTTCTCTGCAAATATTGTAGATGCTACAATGTTTTCTACCTTTACTTCTACCATATATGTTTCACTTCCTCATGAGCATTATTTCCAATTATTAAAATGAGTTGAACAAACATGTAGTTTATAACACTATTTCCACCATACATTCACACTTTGTATTTTTACTCAAAGCCTATGTCATTCCTTTTTGTTAAGAAAGAAAAGGTTATAGGCAGATAATAAGTGATGTTGAAACAGATGTGGTTTACAAAAACTTGTTCTGTCTGTAAAAAGAAAGTAAAAAAGTCAGAATTAAGAAAAATTGAAACAATTTTTGGAAGTAAAATCACATGTTGTGAAAAATGCGCCAAATATTTTAAAGTAAAACAGAAGAAATAATTAGATAAAAGGTAAAAATTAAGGGTAAAAACGGTGTTTATAAAGGGGTAAGTTATTTAGAAAGTTGAGAGATATAAAATGACGATATTCGATCGGTTTAAAAAGAAAGATAAACCAGAAGAAATTCCAAAACACATTGCTAAGAAGAAATCTCGGAAGAAGAAAAAATAGTTGTGGAATATTGAAGATGAATAAATGAGGTGAACAAAATGGCTACTAAATCGGAGCGGTTAAAAAGAAAACACAGAAAAAACAAAAGACAACGGAAAAAAGCAAGATGTTATTAATCTGTTTTTTTATCATTAAAGATAAAACGTTAAATATGGAGTAATTGGAATTAATTTTGAGTACCTTTCCAGCAGAAAATATAAATATACTTGCTGGATTCGAATTGCCAGTTGAACAGTGAATACCTATGGAGATGATTTGTAATATTGAAATCATTAAGGATGGAGTAGATTTCGTTGTGAGGGTCCATCTAGTCAATGGTTCAATAAG
>JAGLML010000212.1 GCA_023140035.1 Thermoplasmatales archaeon | reverse complement strand
GATAAATGTAGTTGCCTCTATTCTATTCTAGTATATTTGTATCTTTCTATATAATATTTTCTATTATATGTTTTCTAGTGAAATTTCTATTATTTCTTTCCTCTTACAAGAATTAAAAAATAAACATTATAAAATCAATGAAAAGTTCCACAAAAATTTAAAAAAGACTAGGAATACTTTTAAAAAGCAAACCTTGCATTACAACAAAAAAGGAGAAAACAAATATGGTTGGAGAAGAAATGTCCCCACAACTTCAGGATCAAATAAACAGATTCCAACAGTTAAAAGCACAAGCCCAAATGATTGCACAACAACGTCAACAAATTGAATTGCAGTTAAGAGAAACTGAAGAAGCATTGAAAGAACTGGAAAAAACTGCTGCCGGAACACCTATCTATAAAAGCGTAGGTGCGATACTTATAAAAACAAAAGCAAAAAGCGATATTAAAAAAGAGTTGATGTCAAACAAAGAATCTCTAGAATTGAGAAAAACTACATTGGAAAAGCAGGAAGGTAGAAGCCAGGAAAAATTAAACGAATTACAAAGTAAGATTCAAAATGCTCTCAATCTTGCGGGCAAGGAAGCTTGATGTTAAAAAAGAGGAACATATCTGTATACTCTGATTTCAAAACAGGTTTTTTTTGTAAATTCTTTTTACTTTTAGGATTGATCCTTCTAATCTTTTATGTTATTCAATGGACAGGGACAGTTCCTTTGATTACCATTAACGAAAATGTATCGGGAATTATTCTTGCTTTCTCGATATTACTTTTAGGGATAGGAATTATCGCATTTTTTTTCAATCGCCAACTTGCAAAGTTAGCAGAAATTGCTGATGAAGTTGAGCATGGAGATGAATCAGAACACCCTAAAAAAAGTGATAAGTAAAGTAAAAACGATATTTTATTTTCCAAATCTTCTTTTCCTATTCTGATAAGTTCGTATTGCCTTAAGAAAATCTCTTTTTTGGAATGCTGGCCAGTAAACATCCGAGAAATAGAGTTCTGAGTATGCAAGTTGCCAGAGGAGAAAGTTAGATATCCGTTCTTCTCCAGAAGTCCTCAGTATGAGATCAGGGTCTGGTATGCCATCTGTGTAAAGGTATGATGATACTGTTGATTGAGAGATATCTTCTACTTCTAATGTGCCTTTTTTAACATCATCAGCAATTTGTTGTATTGCCTCAACAATTTCTTCCCTTCCGCCATATGCCAGTGCAATGTTGAAAAAATAGTTGCCATATTCTTTTGTCGATTCAATGATTTCATTTGTGGATTGTCTGATATCTTCAGGCAGAGATTCAAGATCACCTATTACTCGTACTCTCACCTTGTTTTTATGAATTCGCGAATCTTTTGAGGCTCTATCTAATTCTTTTTTACATAGATCCATCAATGTTGTAACTTCATCAGTGCTCCTATTAAAATTCTCTGTAGAAAATGCATAGACTGTAAGTATGTTGATTTCTAATTCAAAGCACCAATCTAAAATATCTTCTATTTTATCTCTTCCAAAGAGATGACCCGTCTTTGGAGATAGGCCAAGACTTTTTGCGAAACGGCGGTTTCCATCCATTATCACAGCAACATGTTCTGGAACAGGATACTGTTTTATCTCTCCGATAAGTTTGTAATCTCTAAACTCGCTTATCTTTTTTGAAAAATATTTGTAAATGTTAGATTGATATATCGCCGTTAGTATTTTTTGTCCTGTGTTGCTTTTAATCGCATATTTTTCAATCTCATCAAATTTCTTTCCTGCAATAGTTTTTAAGGATGGCTTTTTAGAACCTATCGTACTACCCCATTTTGTCAAATGCTCTCTAAGTATAAATAGATTAAGATTAGCCAGAAGTATACATTTATATAGAAAAACCCTATTTCGACTTCCTGCATTTAAAGGTGATTACCTGGGAAACATTAAACAGACTCATATAAAAAACATTGCAATAGAGCTAGTGAAAGAATATCCAGATCAGTTTAAACATGATGATTTTCAGCATAATAAAGAAAAAGTTGAGGAACTGGTCGAGGTTAGCAGCAAATTGATGAGAAATAAGATAGCTGGATACATTACTAGACGTTTAGCTTCTCGGAACAAAGGGCGAAACAATCGACCTATTTCTGAGTAATAACCCAAAATTTATTTTATGTAGACAAATCTTTGATTGGGGTGAGTTTATAGAAAAAATCAATGAGGCCTTGACTGATCTACAACAAGGAAAGTTTGTTTTAGTGTATGATAGTGAAAATAGAGAAGGTGAAACAGATTTTGTCATGGCTTCTCAATTTGTCACACCTGAAT
>JAGLML010000211.1 GCA_023140035.1 Thermoplasmatales archaeon | reverse complement strand
GGATCACAATCTGAAGGAAAGGTTATAGCAACAGGTAAATTGGGAGAAATAGCGAAGGAATCGGTTCAAAATATCTCTGCAATAATCAAAAAATATATAGGAAGAGACATCTCAAAACATGACATACATATTCAATTCATTGGTACATATGAAGGAGTTGAAGGAGATTCTGCCAGCCTGTCTCTGATAACTGCTGTGATTTCTGTTATGGAAAATGTATCTGTAAGACAGGATGTAGCCATGACTGGTTCTATCAGTATTAGAGGAACGGTACTCCCTGTTGGTGGTGTCACTGCAAAAATAGAAGCTGCTGCTGAAGCTGGAATCAAGAAGGTTTTAGTTCCCGAGGCAAATCTTAATGATGTATTAATCGAAGATAAATACAAAGGGAAGATAGAAATAATTCCTGTAGAAACGTTGTCAGATGTTTTAGAAAACGCTCTTGTCGGTGAAGGAAAAGAAGAGCTGCTGAGAAAACTAAAAACTATGAGACCTCCAAAGATTGTGGGAAAAGTAGAGTTGGAATCTGAAAAAAGGACAACATCTCATTTAAAATCTGAAGGAAAGAAACAGGAGAAACATATATCCTACCCAGAACAAAAGGAAAAGTAATATTGATCTTCGTTATTCTTTATTGCAATATGAACGCACTATTTATTGGACGTTTTCAACCCTTTCATAAAGGACATTTGATGCTTTTACAGGGTATTAGTAGCCAGTATGATGAAATAATTATAGGCATAGGATCTTCGCAATATCATAACACGATTGACAATCCTTATTCTGAAGATGAACGTAAAAAGATGATAGCAAAATCGTTAGATAACATAGGCATAAATAACTACAAAATAGTCTTAATACCCGATATTCATAACCCACCTAAGTGGGTATCTCATGTTTTATCAATTATAAGAGATTTTGATGTTGTCATTTCTAATAATTCTTTTACCAAACAGCTATTCTCAGAAAAAGGATATCTCGTTAAGGGAACTCCTTATTTTGAAAAAGAAAGGTATTTGGGAAAAGAGATTCGTAGAAGAATGATTAACAATGAAGTATGGGAAGACTTAGTTCCAGAAGTAGCGGCTAAAATAATTAAGGATATCGATGGCGTACAACGATTGAAAGATTTGTCACACTAGTTTTTGAAATCAATTATAAAAACTATTTTTGATAATAAGTGTAAAGATATATTTATATATTGACACAGCACAAAGATATTTTTACAGATCGATTGGTGAGGCAAAATGAAGAATAAGCTAAGAGGCATTATTGAATTACTCAGGCCGTTCACATTACTTGCTCCAATCATTGTTTCAAGCAGTGTAATAATTGCAAGTCTCATATATTCTGGAAAAACCGATATCTCATTCTTAACAATAATTGTAACAGTTATCCCTGCAAGTATCTGTTTTGCTTTATTAAACGGTGCATCTAATGCATTGAATCAAGCTACTGATTTTAAAGAAGATAAATTATCAAAACCTTATAGACCCATACCTAAAGGAATAATAACACAAAAAGAAGCACAAAACATATCCTTTGTACTGTTCATCTCTGCAATGCTATTGTCTCTAACAATTAATATCATGTTTAGTTTGTTTGTTTTATCTATTGCATTCTTCTCAATTACTTATTCTTTACCGCCAAGAATGAAAAAATTCCTCTTTTTAAACCAACTATGGGTTGCCATTCCAAGAGGGTTTCTAGGTATTTTAGGATCATGGAGCGTATTTGGAAACCCGTTTCAAAATCTACCCCTAGCAATCGGATGTATTGCTGCAATATTTCTATTTGGAGGAACTTCTACAAAGGACATACTTGATGCAGAAGCCGATAAAAAAGCAGGGACAAAAACCTTGGTAAACGTTCTTGGAGTAAAGAAAACCGCGTTGATTTCTTTTGTATTTATGGGCAGTGCTTTTGCATTAATTGTTCCTTTAATCATGCTAAATATCATAGAAGCTTATCTATTTCCGCTTGCTCTTCTTGTAGTTCTTAGTTTTCTAATATTTTGGCTTATGATTCATAATCGCAAAAATGAAAAACACGAAAACACATCGTCTTGGACGCTGATGTATGCAACATACATAGTTTACTTACTGCTTTTTTTACCTTTAATATATTTTGGAAGTGTTGCCTGAAATGCATAAATGAAAACAGCTCTCTAACGCTGATTTTCCAATACTAATCGAAAAAATATAGATAATCATCCAAAAAACTTAAATCTTAGAAATATAATACTTATTAAATGAATATAATGTACGGGAGGCAAAAAATGAACAAGAAAGTGAAATAGGGGTTCCACCCC
>JAGLML010000210.1 GCA_023140035.1 Thermoplasmatales archaeon | reverse complement strand
TCTATTATAAAAAATTGTTTTTTCATAATAAAAATTAAATTATGTTTAGTTATTTTTTAGTTTAGAAATTATATCTGCTATCTTTACTACTTCTTGATCTCCTGCCTTCATATCTCTAAGAGTAACAGAATCATTTTCCAACTCCTTGGGACCTATTATAATAACCTTTTCAGCATTCTTAGAATTTGCATATTTCAAGGATTTGCCAATTCCCCTACGCAAAAGATCTAAATCTGTTAAAATACCTTCTTTTCGTAAATTTTGAGCTATTTCAATGGATTTTCCTATCATTTCTTCGTTTATTGGTATAATATACACATCTGTTTTAAGTGAAGGGAAAGCAAATTTTTCAATTTCTAATGCAAGGATAGTTCTGTCAAAGCCCACTGCAAAACCTGCAGTGGGAGTTTCTCTTCCACCAAACAATGTAACTAAATCGTATGTTCCTCCACCACAAAGTTGTTTTTCTGCCCCTAAAACTGGCGCATCTATCTCGAAAACTAATCCTTTATAGTAGTCAAGTCCTCTTACAATACTCATCTTTATCTGAAAATCTTTTATGTTAAATGAACTTTTTAGCAAATCTAGTATCTTTTCCAGGTTTGATAGTTCATCCATTGCAGGGGCATCCTTTTTGATAAATTTTTTAATCTTGTTAATATCTGATGTTTGTAGTATATCAATAAATTCTTTTGTACTATCGTTTGTTATGCCGAGATCAGACAACAAAGAAAAGACATCGTCAAACTGGGATTTGTCAATCAATGGTAATAGTTTCTTTTGATCGTCCTTTGATAAGCCAAGTTTAGTAAATGTGGAGTTTATGATATTTAGATTCCCAATGTTCAGATGGATATTCTTTAAACCGACATTTTTCAAAATAGTATATGCCATGGCAACAAGTTCAGCATATGCTTCTGGAGTATTGGTTCCTACTATTTCACAACCTGCCTGCCAGAATTCTCTATACCTTCCTTTTTGCGGTCTATCGTATCTGAAGCAGTTGCCGAAATAGAATAACTTTAAAGGTTTTGGTTCCATCTGCATTTTTTCCACATAAAAACGTATCACTGGAGCGGTAAGTTCTGGTCTTAGAGCAAGTTTTCTATTGCCTTTATCAGAAAAAGCATAAATCTCGTCGATAATGGAATCGCCAGATTTGACAGTAAAGAGTTCCAAAGTCTCAAATGTTGGGGTTTGAATCTCCCCATATCCAAATGATTTAAACGTAGATGCCATGTTTTCCTCGACATATCTACGTTTTTTCATTTCTTCTGGAGTAAAATCCCTTGTTCCTCTCGGTAATTGAAACACGATTTGGTTGTATAACAAGAATATTTAATTATGTTTCTATCTCCAAAGAGAACACATAACACAAAATTCTTCATACTTCATTTTGATTGAATTTTTTTATCTTCTTCGGCCTTGTGATTTGAAACTGAGGAATTCGATAATCTGCGGTTTTTCATCCAATGTTTCAGTTGTAGAACCTACAGATATTTTTCCAGTTGTTTTTACATGGTATCTCCAGTAATGATAAGTAAAAATCCTTTCGTGTTGTGTATAAAAAGTTTTCATATGTATACTTACGTTTATTGGAATATGGTTATCTGAGATTGTATTTGTTATCTGTAAGTCAAACTCCGATGGTATCCATCTTCGATGGTCAATCACAAAGTTTCTCGGAGTGAAAGTGATATTTGTTGGTGGGATGCTGTAGAATTCTTTTTTGTTTTGGGCGCTGTTTTTATCTTGGTTTATTATTGTGAGCAAATCTCCTTTTTCAGTGGTTTGCATTGTTTTTGCCCAAGTCATATTCAAGGTATCTCCAGTAATTCTTCCCCAGAGCCACCCCAAGTTTTTAAATGCCGTAGTAGGAGAATACCCCCAGTTATGATCATGGTATCCTACCCCATTTACTGCTATCTTATGCCCGTTGACTGTTATTGCTCCGGTAACTTTGGCCTGTGGTAATGCAACTGTCCAGCACGTATCGGATGTTTCAACTTTCCATCCCTGTGTGGTGCCGATAAATGTGAGATCAACTTCATGATAGTCAATTTTTAATGATATATGATATCTCCATTCTCCGGTTTTTTTATAATGGTTCTGATCAAACTCGACGACTGGTTTATTATTAATATGTATGCAGGGCTGGTCATAGGATGTATAAAAGTTGTTTAGCAGGTCTGTTTTCAGCGATTCAGCTTCGACTTTTCCATTTTTGTAGATATTAATCCGAGATTGTACAATGCCACTGTTCCTTATATGGTAGGTTCTCACTCCTACATGAATGCTATATCCATTGCCAAAC
>JAGLML010000021.1 GCA_023140035.1 Thermoplasmatales archaeon | reverse complement strand
CTTGCTTTTGGTGTAAGGAATGTAAAGGTTGATGTGATACCTAAAACGGTGAAAGAGTATGAAATTACAAAGGAGATTCGCCCCGCTCCTATACCTGTGCCATTAACAGAAGAGATACATAATGTCGTTGTGAAATCTAAGAAGGATGTGGAGGTCTATACAAGTAGGGAACTCTTTCCGTATGCCTGGTATAGGTATGATATTGGCTGCGGGCTCAATGCTGCTAATGAACAAATTACATATGTAACCATACACCTTTTTCCGGTGAGATATATTCCTGCAGAGGGTAAGCTGTACGTAGCAGAGGGCGCTGATATTACGATAACTTATGAAGAACCTTTGATCCCTATTACTTTCGGCGACTCTTACGATATGGTAATTATTTGTCCAAGCGCTTTTTCAAGTGAGTTACAAAAACTAGTCACCCATAAGGATAGCGTTGGTGTTTCTACAACAATTAAGACACTTGGAGATATTTACAATGAATACTCTGGTGTTGATAAGCCCGAACAGATCAAATATTTCATTAAAGATGCTCGAGAGACGTGGGGAATTGACTACGTCTTACTTGTAGGGGGGTTGAAATCACTCATATGGAGTAAACCGAGAGATGATTGTAACCAGGGTACAAAAGGCTGGCATGTTCCGGTTAGATACACTAATCTCTTTGACGACCCAGAACATCCATTGAGAGGCGATACTATATTTGATCCGGGAGTCATTAGTGACCTTTACTATGCAGATATTTATGAGGCTGAGGGAAATTTCTCAAGCTGGGATCCAAATGGAGATGGTATCTTTGCTGCATGGGGACGACCTGGTGTAGAAAATGATACAGGAATAGATCTGTTCCCTGATGTATGCCTCGGAAGATTGGCATGTAGAAACAAACGTGAAGTAAAAATTATGGTTAATAAAATAATTAAATACGAAAATACACCTGCTGATCCTTCTTGGTTCAAAAAGATGATTGTGATCTCAGGAGATGGATTCTTAGATCAAGAGGATCTTGACATTCAGTGGGATGTAAACAGTCTTCTGGATGGGGAATATACGATTTATGCGCAGAGTAAAAATCCAGACGATGATTACGGACCAATTGATATTATTAACGTAACTCTTGATCGGTCAGTTGAGTCCAACATATCCTTCAACCATGATGATCATCTTACAACTGGTTTTAACTATCCTTTTGATCCAGTAGCTGAAATTACATCACCCTCAGAAGGTGATATACTTGGGTATACTGATTTTTTTTACGAACCTCCAGATGGAAAGGCATACTGTAATGAGTTTACTGGCTGGGCAAACGTTAGTTATGAGAGTGGAATCATGCATATCCGTGGGAAATCCTACGATCCACAACCATATGGAAATGTGACAGATATACATGTTTGGATAGAAAATAGCGATGAACAGATTGTTTTCAACCAATGGAGAAATAATACAAAAATGTATTATGAGGGAGAATGGGTTACCGGTGAAAAACTGTTGAAAGGAAAAGGTGGAGCTCTTTATTACATGCCTGGCGACTTTGAGAAGGAGATCCTATGGGCTTCTAATGGGAAGTTCACCGGTCAAGAAGATGTAATAGACGCATTGAGCGAAGGGAGCGGGTTTGTCTTCTTTTCAGGACACGGAAGCCCACGAGTCTGGGCTGACCATTATCCTGGAGTCCCTGGTAACCGGGGACCTGGCAGCATCACAGGGTTGATAACCAATGATCCTTTTGGCGGTCCTCCATTCTTGCCAGTAGAAAGGATATTAAATATCGATAAGCCGTTTGTACTTGTTGTTGGAGGCTGTCATAATAGTCAGTTTAATGTGTCATTAATCCCTTCAATCTTAGATGCTTGGTTGCCGCTTTATATGTGGACATATGGCATGCCGGCTCCTGAATGTTGGAGTTGGTGGCTTACACGTCTCTCACGGCGCGGTGCGATTGCCACGATAGGTAATACTGGACTTGGCTATGGAACTTTAGGCGAAGATTGTACTATCAATGGTCTCGACGGAGGAATTAGTTTGGAGTTCTTCCGGCAATATGGTGAAGAAGGCCGTCATATCCTTGGAGAAGCATATAGCCAAACGCTTACCTACTACATTGGTACCTTTGATATGGGAGAAGATGATCATGTGAAAACAGTACAGCAATGGGTGCTTCTCGGTGATCCAAGTCTCATGATCGGCGGATATTAATAATTACAGTTGGTTTTTATCACTGACGAAAACGCTGATAAGGCAGACTATAGAGCAATACCTAGCTAATGTGTATTTTCTTTTGATATTTTAATGATTATTCATAATTGCTTAAAATACCTTATATTTCCCTTATTAACAATGTTTATCAGAAAATTGACGATAATATGTGGACTACACACAAGAAGGTTACCTTTATTAACCAAAGAACTATAACATTTGCTAGAGGGGTCAATCACTGTGAATGAATTTTAAACCAAGCCTTTTCTATTCATTTACCTCCCATTTGACCCCTTCTTATACTCTCTTCTATAGTATATTTTTTGAAACGATTCAAGCTGAATTATTGTTACGAATGTTACAATAAATATATTCATATGGTAAAGTTTAAATAACACTTATGCATATGATTAGATATGGGAACGGAGGAAGGGCTTTTCAAGGTATAATGTTCTTCATATTTTTCATATTAATCCCCTTAACCCCCTTCCTTCTAAAATCTTACAGAATTAAAATTAGTATAATTTTTTTCCTGTGCCATAATGCTTAGGATGGGGGGGTTCAGCCGTATCTTCTATGTAGCAGTGAAAACATGGGGTTGTAAGGTATATTTTTAAAGAAAGAATTGTCATGAACTTGCAATAGTGAGGGGTGGGAGGATGGGATGCGTATTCACGAGAGATAAAATTAGTGGTTAGCATCCTTAGAAAATATTTTCCCTACTCTCAATATATAATATTTGTGAGTTGGACTATATAAATCTTTTTAAAAGAATATATGTTTTGAAATTGCAGTTATGATGAGAAAATGAAAGATAAATGGATAAAATGCATTAAATGTGTTTGTTTAGTGGGTGCAGGTTTTTTTCAGGGTACATTATAAAAATTCTTTCAGTTCTATAGCTTTTGGGTTTAAAATCCCTTGTTTTTTAACCGGAAACAAAGTTTCCACGAGATGTAATTCACCGATATACCCCTCATATAATTCATTGAATTTTTCACTGAATTTTTTTGCCTGTTTAATATCTTTAGCGGTGAAAGACACAATCCAGTCATAAACACCATGAACATATAAACTACTTTCAACTTTAACCCCTGTATTTGGTGCGATATCCTCTAATTTTCTCGTAACTATTTTATCAGCTAGTTTTTCATCTATTGGTAAGGTTGTTTTTTTAATAAGCATAATAAAGTGTTCCAGATCTTGTTTTTTTTCATTAACTATTGCAGCGTATCCCCAGATTGTTTTGTTTTTTTCCAATCTTTTTATGATTCTCCATACCTTCTGTCTGGAAAAACCACAATTTTCAGCTATTTTGTCAATGCTTTCTTTTGCATTTTTCTGAAGCTCTCTGATAACTTTTTTTTCATCAGCATCGATTTGTTTCTGACTACTTTTAGGCATGATTGTACACCTTTGTCACATTTTTAATATGTACTAACATTATATCTCTTTCTATTCTCAAAAAACACCTGATGCTCTATATAAGCTTTCAGCAAAATATCTTGTTTCTAGATACCTTTTTATCCTTCTCCAAACACTAAGTGTTTTTATCTGGACAAAAAACATTAAAAGATTCCTAGTGGAGATAAATGTAATAGTAATTATCCAGTGTTAAAGGTGTTCATGGATACTTAACATAACAAATGTTGCAAAAAGTTTTTATACTGTGCACGCATATTTTTATTACAATGGGGGCCTAATTAAAAAAGAAATGATTTCTAAATTAAATATTTTCATTCCTTTCCTCCTTCCCTCCCTTAGGCCCCCTCAATACTTTCCTTATTGAATAAAATGTGAAATAAAAATTACTATGATTTAGGCTACCTTTTTATCCTCTTTAAAAACCAAAACCATGTTATTGTTGGGGGGTTTTTTACCCTGTAGAAGCTAATGGATTAATATTCTCAAGAGATTTTTTGTGACTAATGTTCTTCGTTAACCAGTGGCCTTCAAAATCTTATCAATTCTTTTCTTTAAATCTGCTCCATCAAAAGGTTTTTCGATATAATCTTCACCTAAAATCCCACCAGCAGTTTTTGCTATTTTATTTGTGCGAGTGGTAAGAAAAATCACAGGGATATTTTTCCATGCCGTTTCTTTCAACCTTTTGACAAGTTTCCAACCGCTCATCTCTGGCATCATAATATCCAACAATATAAAATCTGGAATCACGCTTTTTTCTAAAAGTTCAAGGTAGTGCATGCTATTTTCAGTACTTACGACCTCATACTTATCTCCAGATCCTTTTAGAATTTGATTAACGGCATATATTTGATCTGGGTATCATCTACTATCATAATCTTCTTCAAGTTTATCTCCCTCTATTCATCATATCCTCTTTTAAAGATGAAGGAATGGTAAAAAACACGGTTGTACCTTTTCTTTTCCCTGGGCTTTCAGCCCATATCTTTCCACCATGTTTTCCAATAATAGTTTTACAAATAGAAAGACCAAGACCACTAGACTCATGATCATGTCGAGACCAATCGGCTTTGTAAAACTCCTCAAAAATATGATCTATCTCTTCTTTTGTCAGACCAATACCAGTATCCTTAATCGAAACAGTAACCCAGTCCCCATCATCTTTAGCATCAATGGTAATAGTACCACCCTGTGGACTATATTTAACAGTATTAGTAAAAAGATTGTCAAATAACTCTCCAAGCATGAGTTTATCTGCCTTAACCATGATACGTTCATCAACTCTGTTCATGATCTCTAAGCCATTTTCTTCAAATACAAGCTTATTCTTTTCGATGATGGTGTTGAGTTCATTCAAGAGAGTTGCAGTATCTAAAGAGAATATTGTATTGGGAGAATTAAGCTGTGCAAGCTTGATCGTTTTATCAACCAGCTTGTTCAAATATTTAATATTATGAATAACTACCTCTAGTTCTTCCTTCAAATACGGATCTTGTTCTTTTTCTTGTATCATAGGCAATAAAGCAGTAAGCGGTGTTAACGGCGACCTCAAATCATGACTAAGCTGACCGATAAATTCATCTTTCTGTTCAAGCAGATTTTCAACTTCAGCAGTTCGTTCTTTGACTTTTTCCTCAAGTTCTTTGTTAAACGTTCTAAGTCTCTCATGTGCTTCGTTCAGTTTCTCCTCAGTCTTCTTGCGCTCGGTGATGTCTTTTGTTATTGCTACAAAGGCAACTGGTTTCCCAGAAACATTATTAATAACACTTGCAGACAGTTCCGCTGGAAACTCTTTACCATCTTTTGTCAACAAAGTATACTCAATATTCTTTAATGAACCCCCCTTAAGAGTATTCTGCAGATTCTCCGTTGCTCTTTCCTGCTCTCTTTTCGGAAAAAACATGAATGCACCTTTACCAATTACTTCTTCTTTTGATGAAAAACCATGTAATTTTAATGTTGCTTCATTGCATTCAGTTATATTTCCCTGTAAGTCAGAAACTGTAATTGCGTCAGGAGATGACTCTAATATGTTCTTTATTTTTTCTTCTGCCCGTTTACGCTCGGTAATGTCTCTTATAAAACCAATATTACATTTTCTCCCATTAATTGTTGTCGCGGTGGTATTAAAATCTGCATACACTATCGTCCCATCTTTACGTAAACATGGAATATCCTTTGCTAATGTTTTTTTGCCTTTTGCCTGAGCCTCAAATTCAGAGATTACGTGCTCTAAACTTTCTTTTGGATGCAAGTCTTCTACTTTCAGTCTTAATAATTCCTTCTTACTATAACCAAATATTTTACATGCAGCAGGATTGGCATATTTTTGTTTCTTTGTTTCAATATCTGCTATAAGTATCCCATCAGCACTTGCTTCAAATAAAGTCCTATATCTCTCTTCAGATTCTTTCAAAGCATTCTCCATCTCCTTTCGCCTGGTAATATCTCTGAATGACACCATATCTGCTGCTTTTTCATTGTATTCAATATTTGTTGCGTTTACTTCGAAAAGCAATTTTTTACCGTCTTTCGTTAGTATTTCAATTTCATACGGTACAATTTTTACCCCAATCATCCGTTTCGCTAAATTCTTTATCAGAATAGATTTGCTTTTAGCTGTTACAATTTTTGTACTTAGAAAATTCTTTCCAATTAACTCCTCTCTTTTGAAACCTGTTGTCTCTTCCACTTTGTCGTTGATTTCTAGGAATTTCCCCTTCGAATCAACAATAACCACAGGATCAGCCATAGAATTAAACAGCCGTTGAAAATGTCTCCTAGATTCTCTTAACTTCTCCTCAGCACGTTTGCGTTCGGTAATGTCTCTAAATATTCCACGGGTTGCAATAAATTTCCCATCTTTAAACCAAGGGTTGACATTTCCTTCCACATAGATTTCTTTTCCATCTTTAGATACAAACACGACTTCAATGTTTTCAAAAGCTTTCCCCTCACAAACTTTCTTAAAAAGTTCCATGCAATGAGGTATTTGGTCTTTACGGAGAATGTCAATTAATTTTAACTGCCCTATCTCATTTTTTGAGTAACCTAATGTCTCCAACCATTTCTTGTTTACGTAAACAAAGTTACCGTTAAGATCAACACTTTGTATCAAGTCGTTGGCGTTTTCAAAGAGATCTCTGAATTTCTCTTCGCTTTCCTTTAGCTTCTCCACCTCCCGTTTACGGTTAGTAATGTCTCTTATGATTACTTGTACACCTACTATTTTTCTATTCTTCTTTAGTAAACTGGCACGCCCTTCTGCCCATCCAGTTGCCCCATCCTTACGGTGAAAAATAAATTCAATCGGCGGGGATGCTTTTCCTCTTATAATATTAGCAAATATTTTTAAAAATTTTGGAATGTCCTGTTTGCGAAAGGCTCCTAGCTCAGAGAAGCGTTTACCGACATATTCCTCCTCTGAATGTCCTATCATTCTCAATGCGGCGGTGTTACAGGATATTATCACGCCTTTCAAGTCTATAATTACTATTGCATCAGAAGCCATTTCAACCAGATTTCTATACAATTCATCTGATTTCATTTCATAATGGACGGTATCTTCTATTTTCTGATTTTTTGGAGCTTCGTCTTCAACAGCAGAGGTTTCATTTTCTACATCCTCTGGTGACTCTTCCAGCGTCTCTAAACTCTCATAAGTGCTTTGTATTTTACCTTTAAGTTTTCCAAGTTTTTCTTCTACCCTCAACATCTTTATTATTTCAGGTTCATCCTTCATTAGCATCCCATCCAAAATAATACATCAAAAATTCTGACATGAATAAATATCAACTCTCGTAGTAACAGAGACTTGTGTATTAATCATCAAGTCATCCCATCCAGTGAATCTGTTAAATGAAATGTTTTTATTGTATAAAACTTTATCTTGATTTTGAATGCCTTTTTATTCTTTTCAAAATATTCTAATTATAGGGATTGATAGTTACCTGATGGTAGAGAAGTTCAATATTGCTCCGGTGCCCTTAAGCTTTGACTGAACACGATCTACGAATTTTAGGACTTCGGAGATGGCGGCATTGTCCTTCCAGTTGTATACAAAATCGTGTTCACCAATGGTGGGCTTCAGCCCCATTTCAATGAGCCTTTCGGAGATCACAGATGCCTTCCCTCCATCTGCACTTACTAATACTTCTACATAAGTTTTCATGGATTCACAATGGAGACAAGGAAACATTCAGATAAAAAGATTGTGTAATTGATACCTCATGCAAAGAAAAAAACAGTGACATTATTGTAGAAATAATATCAGTACAATAACCTTATGTGATATTTTATTTTTAACCAAACATTTAAATCTTATTTTGAGATTATAACTAACAGAAGAGGGCAAATCAATGAAAAAACAATTAGTAATAGTTGGAATAATACTGATACTTTTGGTTGTTTGTTTAAGTGGATGCAATACTAGACCTAGTTCTGAAATAAACATAGATGACAGAATTTGGTGGTGGTAGGACTCTGGTTTATACAAAACAATGAACCAGACAACCGTTAACACAATTTATGGGTTACATCTTAGTGAATTGAAATTAATCTGAAAAATTCTCAATTTGTTCTCCGTCTAACCTATAATACATCTTATTCAAACGAGTCGCCTTGATTTTTCTATAAAGTTTGATAGCTGGTTCATTCCAATCATAAACAGTCCACTCCACTCGACCACATCCCCTTTCTTTTGCTTGCTGAACGCAGAATTGAAACATTTTTTGCCCAATACCTTTTCTTCTATATTCTTCTAAAACAAAAATATCCTCTAGATATAATGTTGACAGAGCAAGATAGCTGGAATAAGTCATATAGAATATAAAGTAACCTACAAATTTTCTGTCAATGCTTACTAAATACGCCTCAAATTTTGGATTATCTGACAAGGCATCTTTTCTCAATCTACTTTTTGCTTTATTATCTGGGAGGCATTGTCCCTCATATTCAGCTAACCTCTCAATCAAATAGACAAAATCCCCAAAATTTTCGTCAGATACTCTCTCAAATATTACTTCTCGTTTCATCTCTACATTGAAATCATGTTGATATTCAAAAATATTTTCATGCGTCGTTGATCACCGTGTTTTTAGGAGAAAAATATAGATTTTAATTATGAAGTGCAGAAGCTTATTATAAAAATTCTTGTTTCGCTTATTTTATGGATATGCTGAGTTTTGTCGTCACCATCGTTCTTGTGTCGGCATCAGGTGCTCTTGCTCCAGGTGCTTTATTTTTCGCTAATATTTCTTATGGTTCTAAATTCGGTGCTAAAAGTGGATTAATATTTTCAATATCTCACACTGTAGTTGAATTTTTCCTCGTTATGGTCTTCGCTCTTGGACTTTTAACCGTAGCAAATGAACCAATAGTTCAACTTGTTGTTGGGATTATTGGAGGAATATTTCTTATCGTTTTTGGTATAGTCCAAATCCGAAATTCTCTTCTATTTAAAACTGAAGAATCTAAAGCAAGTAAATCATCATTTCACCATCTTTTTTTCATAGGTTTGGCTTTTACTGGTTTGAACCCTTTGTTTATTGTTTGGTGGCTAACTGTTGGAGCAGAACTCATTCTTATATCCCTTGCATTTGCATCTTTAGCTGGCGTTATTTTTATGTACTTTTGTCATGTATGGATGGACTATGTTTGGCTTATAGGCATTGCCCACTTAGCAAAGAAAGGGACAAATGTGATAGGATTAAAGTGGTATAGAGGACTTATGGCCGTATTTGGTGTAATCCTCATCTACTTTGGAATTATCTTTTTTATAGGCGCTATATTTTGAGATCTTATTGTAGATCAATGAAGTGGCGGTGGCGGTACACCTTCTGGTAAAGGTGGTTGAATATCTGGTGTTTTCCACTGATGTAGATTATTAATATTCACAAGGAGATACATGAAAACAGGAAGGGTCGTTTTCATCCAATGAACAAGATGGTCGTGTCTACCACCTCCAAACCATGGCTCATAATCTATTGATAAAATTTCATAGGTAAATGAGGGTACACGAAATTCTTTGAAACACCAATCAGGAGCATTACCACTACCAAAACCGCCTATATTATCATATACTCCATACTCAGTATTTTCCTCAGCCCATTTAGTTGCATAGTCAATTACATTTCTTTCTTTCTTCGTCATTTCAAATTGAGACCTAAAGGTGACAGTCGATGGACCCGCAAGCTTTCGTAATGCAGTATGACAATTTACATAAAAAGAAAAATCACGATTATACAACGATTTCATCAAATCTCCAATTGCTTGTGTTTCCGGTTCTGAAAAAGGACGTCGACCAGCATTAGTAAAAATACCTATTTTTGGAATCCTAAAACCTGAAATCTTTATTTTACCAAATAACTTCCCTAGAGGGAAACTACGTCCAAGTATCCTACCAAAATGAACATCGAAGTTTCGATTAAGATCTATACCATTATCATTCCATCGTTCATCCTTTTGTCTACCATCAGGATTTAGTAATGGAACAATGAAAATTTCACTGATATTCAGAATGTTAGTTACTGTTGCATTTTTTCTGAAATTAATTAGGAGATAATCAGCAAGATATAGACAAGCTTCCCCTGCTTCCCATTCACAACCATGTATGCAACCATCAACAAGACATGAAAATTTTGCCTGATTGTTATTTTCATTTGTTATTCTAATACACCAAATATCCTTACCTAAAACACTTTTACCTATAGAAAAAACATTAACTAAATCAGGATATTTAACCTTAAAATCTGATAATATATCGGTTGTTTCATAATAGTCGTGATACTCTCCATCCTTCCAATTGGGTAAGATAGAAGGTTGGTCCAACTGAATCTCTGGCGCTGATAATTCTTTTTCCCCAGGTTTTTGTTCCTCTTCAACGCAGCCAGTAAACATTACAGTAAATAAAATGCTACAAAGAAAAAGTACCTTCAAATAAGATAATTTATTATTGTAAATTTTTGTCATTTTCCCCCTTTTTCAATATTTAATAAATTTATAGTATATAATTATATTTTTTAAATCTTAATTTTTATTGAGGAAAACTAGCCTTTTGCTAACAACATTTATATATCGTGTCAACCTGTCAAGGGTTACATTTATATGTAGTGAATTTTTAGCGAAAATAGGCAAAAAAAGGAAATAATAATTCTATGACCCGAAAAACGTATGAAACAATAATTATTGGAGCAGGGATTTCTGGACTGGCTTGTGCTAGGAGCCTTCAAGAGAAGGATAGAGATTTTTTGATTATTGGTGAGGATGTTGGCGGAAGAATTCTGACATCCGCGGACGGAAGCGCCAATTATGGAGCATTTTTTGTTTGCTCAGATTATCATCATCTATTACAATATGTAAAAATAAAGTCAAGAATTAAACTCAGTAACTTCTGTTTTCATGAAGAGAAAAAAACATATGTTTTTTTTGAGCCTAAACTCATAAAATACTCTGTTCAATTTGTGAAAGCTCTAAAGTTGCTGTATAAATTCAGGAAAGCCTTCCATAAATTTCGAAAGAATTCTGAAATAATTTCTCAGAAAAATGCAATTGAAAACGATCCGTTTTTGTATGAATTATATATGCAAAATGCACCTGATTTTGTTAAAAAGCAAAAAATTCAAAAAGGAACAGACACCTATCTTTCCAAAGCTCTCTATTCAACAACGTTTTCAATGATTAATGAAATGAATGCCTTTAGTTTTTTACAATTCCTCTTGCCTATGATCACACCTATCTACACTTTTACTTTTGAGAAGGAGAAGATGATACAACCATTTCAAGAAAAAATGATATGCGGTTATGTAGATGATGTAATTTATAAAAATGGGCAGCATAAGGTCAAAGCTGATGGTAATACCTTTTATGCCGATAACATTGTTTTGGCAACACAAATCGATTGGTCTAAACATTTTGCAGGTGTTAAGAAAACAAACAAACCTGCAAGTACCAATATGCTTCATGTAAAAGGTGTTCCAAAAAGCATAGTTGCTAGGAAAGAGTATCAACTATTTGCTCCACCTAGCAATGTACAGGCAATGGCCAATCTAAAAGATGGTACATATCTTTTTTACTACAGGTATGAACGTCCGTCTTTAGAGAATTTTTTTAAGGATCCTCACATTATTGCTCATAAATATTGGAATCCTGCAGGGACCATTAATGGACACGCTCTCATAGAATGCAATAGGGGCAATAATATGTACTTAATTGGAGATTTTAATGTGTGCGGCTTGGAAGAGTCCTACATAACAGGTATTTACGCCGCTAATCAGATAATTAATTCTGGGTAGATAATTTCTTCTTATTCTATATCTATTATACTTGGGAATGAACTTACACCTCACCAAAAAATTGAGAAAGTATTAATGATTGTAACATTTATATGTTAACCAGAGTGAAACATAAAATCCCCTTAATCATACTAGTATTGCTTTCTCCAGTTATCGCAGAACTACTGTCAGGTTCGGCTCCCCCTTTAGAGTTTTTTAATCCATTTGGTTTT
>JAGLML010000209.1 GCA_023140035.1 Thermoplasmatales archaeon | reverse complement strand
GTATGATGTGGCGATTGTTTTCACGGCTGAAGGTATTAGACATGCGAAAAAATTCAGTGAAACCCTAGCCGCAGAAGGGGCAAATTTGATTAGTGAAATTGAACTTATGGAATATGTTTTCTTATTAAGGTATAGTGGAATAACGAATCCTGAAATTGATAAATTTAGAGAGTTTTTTTAACGCAGTGAAATTGTACATCTGCTTCCGTATATGGTTAGTGTGAGCTCACACAAAGGTTATCTTTATTAACCAAAGGACGATACCGCCCACTAGAGGGGTCAAGCCTTTTGGAAAAGAATTTATTTGTTCTTTCCTCCCTCTTTTGACCCCCTTCCACAATATCCCTTCTATAGAGAATAATAGAGCGTAATGTTTATCAATTACAAAAACATTATAATTATTGGTGAGGGGTGCAATATTAAGAAAAATTCAACGGGGACGCAAGTTTGCTTCAGTAAGGGCAACTCTTTTTCTTTTTCATAATCTTTCCTAAACAGCATTCACCTCTCACATTCCTCCCCGTTTTTCTCCTAAATCATAATGTTTTCAATCCCTTTTTAATGCCCAAAAATTAACATAAAATACTTTTGCTCTTTCAATCGTAGTACCTAAGAGATCACCACCATCTTTAGACCAAAGTACAACCAGCAAAGGATCAAATTCTCCCCCATCTCTTTTCTGAATTAAATAGATCACAATCGTTGGCTCAGGAAATGTAGGCCAAGGATTATTTACACCGATCGCAAATAAGCCCGCAAATCCAGAAACACTTTCAATTTTTGAACCGTTTCTATGAATGCCAGAAAACTCCATCGAACAAAATTCAGAGGGCTGTGTCTCATTAGTTGGAGGAGGAATAACGTAAAACTTAGGGTCTATGAATCCACCAACGGTCTCTGCTTGAGGTTTTAACATAACATTAAGACTATGCTTTACGGTCTCATGTTGCCATCTTATAGAAACTCCTGTTCTTTCTCTCAATGGCCACAAAACTTTAGACTCATTATCCTCAATAAGGTAATTCACAAGAATACCATCCAACTCGTGATAAAGCATAGTGCCGAAAGTAAACATAAACCCTTTTCCAGGTTCAATATATGCATCGGGTGTATGTGATGAATTGCTTTCATTACTACCTGGGCCGTAGCCCCATGCGACACCACATGATCCCGCTGATCCTGCGAAAAAGATAATTCTCCCTTCAGGATTTATTTTATTCCAATCCAGTCTTATATCATCATAGGCGGTTATAAACCCTGATGACCCTGTAACACTTATAAGTAAAAAAACTGACAAGAGCAAATAGATTAAGTGATTTTTCTTCATAAACTTCTTAACTCCCTATAATATTGCTAATGCACATCAGATATTTAGTTTTTATCCCTGATTTGACGATAAAATAAATTGGCAGGAATTATTGTGGAAAACCTCGTTTTCCAATCCCTTTTTATCCTCCCACAAAAAACCATGGATTGGTTTTTTAAAGAGATAGATGTTATGAAGTTTAATATCGAGAGAGGGGAAATAAATTAAATGTCCGCTGTGTAAAAAAGAATTTGAAAGAGCCAAATTAAATATATGGGGTAAAAGGTTTTGTCCATATTGTTCTTACGATTTAAGTTTGGAGGAATAAAATGAAATGACCTTTAGAGAATGTAGACATCTGGATATGACTCGAATGGATTCCAATAGAAGTGAAAAAGGTTTGGTAGGGGGAGAAACCGCATCAACACAAAGAAATTTTCATCCTTGTCTATCTGAAGATAATCCAGAGGAATGGGTTTCTGAATGTCCAGATGATTGTCCATATTTTGAACCAAGAATAATATGAAAAAAGATTTAGGGACAATGAAAGATGATATGGATATGTAGATACTGTGGACATTATAATGAAGATATGGATAGTAAGTGTGAAGAGTGTGGTAAATAAATTAAATATTAAACATTTAGGTAGGTGAATAAAAATGAGAAAGGGTAAGAAAATTCCTTGGTTTATAAAAAGAACATATCCTGCACATAAAAAGAAGTATACGAAAAAGGATAAAAAAAAGAAATAATCATAAATTAAAAGGCGTATGAAAATGGAATGTGAAATAACAGATTGTAAATATTATAAAGAAGGTGATTGTGGTTTAATCACTCCGACTTTAAAAGTAACACGCCTCATGCCAATTAAAAATGCACCGTTAGTTTTGTGTGCAAACTTTGAACATAAATAAATTAAATACTTTAAAAAGATACATCATACTAAATTTTACACACTAGATTTGCCACACTCACATTATACAGTACCCATGGGATTGGTTTTTTAAAGAAAGAG
>JAGLML010000208.1 GCA_023140035.1 Thermoplasmatales archaeon | reverse complement strand
ATCGCTTTATCTGAAATTTCATCTCGATCTCTTATTTCTATGTAACAACAATCCAATTGAAACTGCTATCAGGAAATAAATGATTTCAAAGCCGGGTGTACTATTACCATCGCCACCATTGGTGGTGTCCCCATTTCCTGATTCTATGGAGAGATCAACGTCCCAAGAATCATTTTCAAGCCTTTTAGTTTCCCCATCATATGTAATATCAAAAGTAAATGAAATGTAGGATGCCTTAGACTTTTCTAAAGTTACCTCCGCTGTATACTGACCTTCTGTCTTCTCAGTCATAGGAATCTCATGATATACATAACATACTCCCACGGTTCTATTACATTCACCAACTGACAAATTAACATTTGTAATATCCTCCCCATCAATATTAGCTGTAACAGTTATAGTTGATAATGGAGCAGGACTTGTTGGATCTGTAATTATATTTTCAACGACTGGATCTGCCACAACATTAGCACTCGAAAAATACAGGCCTAAAACTACGAAAGTCATGATTAAAACTTTCTTCTCAATATATCTCATATCTTTTAAACCCCCTTATCTGATTAATTCATCTAATTTCTTAGTTAAGCTTGAATAATCGGTGTAACCAACGTTTGAATAATAAATATTTCCATTTTTATCAAGTATATACATCGTAGGAACTCCCTCGTTTGAATATTTATAAAAAATCGTTCCACTTTCATCATCAAGACCAAATGTCCAATCTAAATCAATATCATATTCCTGGTTAAAAAATTGCTTATATTCTTTTAATAGTGCCATATTTTCTCCATAAGTTACCCAGACATCTATAGAAATCATTGTTACATCTTCACTTGAATAATTTTCAGAAATTTTTTTCAATTCAAACATTTCATAAAAACAAGGCTGGCAATTAACTCCCATAAGGTCAAGTACAATAACTTTACCATAAAAATCGCTTAAATGTCTTTCATTTCCATCAAGATCAATGAAGACGAAGTCTTCTCCCACTATAGAAGATTCAATACAACCAGATATTGAAAGAACTAAGATAATCAGAGTTATTAATGATAGCCCCTTTATTGATCTTATCTAGATCACCTTTAAAATTATAGTATTAATTAGAGTTTTTCAATGCGTTCCTTCAGCGCTTCCTTGGGCAGTGCACCAACGATTCTATCCACTAGATTTTCGTTTTTGAACACCAATAATGTGGGTATGCTCATTATTTGGTGTTTGGTTGATGTCACTGGGTTTTCATCAACGTTTAGTTTCCCAAAAACGATTTTTCCTTGCATCTCTTTTGCAAGTTCTTCAATAATAGGGTGAACCATTTTGCATGGACCACACCATGGTGCCCAGCAGTCTACAACGACCGTCTGATATTTCCCGATATTTTCATCTATATCTGCATCTGTTATTTCAAGTGGTGTGTCTGGCAAATTTTCTGCCATATTTTTACCTCCGTTTATGTACTGTTTTTTTAACTGTTCTAATTTTCTCTTTTTTATTTCTTCTAATTCATCCATTTTTTGAGGATAATGAAAGTCCTAGTATATAACGTTTAAAAAAGGAATGGGTTGATCATTTATTATCTTGCAACCATTTTCTAATCCTTAGATATCCTATCTTTTTTTCTCCATCTAGCCATAATATAGGTGCTGTTTTTTGTAAATCATCAAAAACATCGTGAGATTTTGCAAGTTCATGGTTTTCATCGTTCCATTCATTAATGTCATGAGGAAATGTTACTATTTCTACATCATCTCTATCAACTAAAAGTTCTTTTGTCTGACTGCATTTCACACAATTTTCAAGTGAAAATAATATTACTTTGTTCATCTCTATCTCCTCAATTAAAAGTCACCCCAACCATTACGGCCGACTGAGATACCTAATTGCATGGTTTTTTTTATAATTTACTTATGATTGATGTTAACATTTAAAAAAACTATATCAACCATTTTCTTATATTATCCTAAAGACAAAATGACAGAAAGTTGTAAGGTAGTACGAGACCCAATCCATGGAAACATCCAAATTAGAGATTATTTTGTTGATCTATTGGAAACTCCAGAGATACAACGTCTGTATAACATCAAACAGCTTGGTTTTGCCCATTTGGTTTTTCCAGGCGCACATCACACACGACTTGAGCACTCTCTTGGTACATATAAAATAGCTTCTCAGATATCAGAAATACTAAATTTAGAAGATAGCGAGAAAGATATTGTAACGTGCGCTGCTTTGCTACATGATATAGGGCATGGCCCTTTTTCCCATACCCTCGAATCCATTCTAATGGAAAAGTTTGGCGTGGATCATGTAGATTTAACCGAGAA
>JAGLML010000207.1 GCA_023140035.1 Thermoplasmatales archaeon | reverse complement strand
TTGTTGCGCAATAGGAAGAAAAATCTCATCCAATAGTTTAGATACAGCATTGTTGCCATTACCATGAGTTAAAGGAGCATTTATTGTATACCCCTCTCCTTCTCCAGTACCAATTTCACTAATATCTCCAGTTCCTGGATAGTGTGGAAACAAATGAATTGATTGATACATAACGTCCTTCCTATCATAAAAGATGTATTGTGTTCCATTCCCATGATGGACATCGTGATCAAAAATCAATACCTTCTTTCCTTCTTTTGAGATTTCGTGTGCAGCTATTGCTATATTATTAAAAAGACAAAATCCCATAGATCTATCACGGGTTGCATGATGACCGGGGGGTCTAACCAATGCAAACGCATTATCTGCTTTTTCATGGAGAATGTTTTTACTTACTCGAAGTAAACCGCCTGCTGCAAGTCGAGCAGTTTCGTAATCTGATTCGCATACGTATGTGTCCATATCAATCCACGAATTCCCCTGAGAACTTATATCTTTAATCTGTTGAATCATTTCACTTGAATGCACTGAAAAAAGCATTTCTTCAGGCAATAGTTCAGGTTCGACAAACTTAAGTTCATTGTAAAAAGGTGATTTTTTTACTTCGTTCATCATAACTATTAGTCTTTCTGCATTTTCAGGATGGCCAATACTATCATGTTTACTAAACTCATCTGAATATACTATTTGGGTTGTCATGAAAATCAAAGAAATAAAATACAGTAACTAAATATAAGATTAATTCTAAGATTTAAGTAGAGACAATGCATTGGGGGTAAACAGTTATGAATGACATGTTGCTTGGCATTTCACCAGAATATCTCTATTTCCATGGAAAAACACCAAAAAAGGTATCTGAGTATCATGGTCCATATTTTTTGGTTTTTTGTCAAAAAGAAAGAAACATAGATTCTGCAAGAAATGATCTACGGAAAAAATGGGAGAATAACAATTCTGATGAGAGTCCCCTCTCCAAAATAGAGAGAATCGGTGAGATTGAAAACTATCGAAGCTTCTGGGATTTTAGCGAAAACAGAAAGATATTCAAAGTTTATACCAAGAAATCATATTTTGTCCCCGAGGTAAGTGATTATCTCTTCTTCAACCATGGACTCTATACCGCCGAGCACGACATACCCTATCATCAAAGAGCACTTGTGGATTTAGCAGCAAAGAATCAATCATGGTTATTTGATACAAATGGTGAAAAAAAGAAACTTAAGGTTTTAGTCTATGACATAGAAACCACACAATATGAGGAAGGGAAAAGCAATATTCCTATAGACATCATAGGGTACTCAGATTTTGACATAGTTTTTGAATCTGCTAAAAACCTTGAAAATGAGGAATTTAGCTTTGATATCCTTGATTGCCCATCTCATTGGGAAGACATGGAAATTAAACAAATTATTTCACACAATGTTGATGAGGAGATAGAAAACCTCAATAAATTCCTTAAAACAGCAATGGAATATGACATAATCTCTGGACATAACATCCTGGGTTTTGATAATCTCAATATATACGGGAGGGTTAACTGGATTTTGAAGAGTCATCAGGAGACTCTTTCGAACGATCAAAGAAAAACGTTTCAGGATTTTGTTAGCAAATATAGCAGGCTGGATAAATCGTTTCATTTTGGCATCAGATCAGAGGTTGTACAGTTTTATCCCTGTAGCTTTGATACATATATGGGAGCGCGAAAGTTTTATTCTTTTTTAGATGAGTTTAGTCTCAAATCAGTGGCCCCCTTCCTGGGAGTAAAGATTAAAGATCGGATTATTTTGACCCCATCTCAGATAAAGATAGATACTAGAACATTGAAATATAACAAACACGACGTTCAGGAACAGCTAGGGGTAACTCTTAATTTGATTCAACAGGCACTACCTCTCGCATTTACTACATGTATGCCTTTTGATATGTTGCTTTCTAAAGGTGCTGTTAACATGTGGGATCATATGGCACTTATAAGAGGAGCGATGCAAAAGAAAATCATGCCTCCCATCTGTAGGGTCATGTCTATTTCACAAGCCTTATTATGGGGTTTTAAAGGATGTAAAACAAGGGAGGAAATTGTACGGGAGTCTAAGAGAAAAAAGGAACAGCTATCTAAAGATTTCATCCGAGTGATAAAATACGGAGATGAAATGCCAAAGTGGATGGAAGATCCCTATGTCATTTACAATGAAAAGACAAAAGATGCTGATGAAAGGCTGAATTATCACATGCCAGGCGGTATGACAATAAAACCTGATAAAGATGCAATGTCTCATTTTATTCCATGGTGGTACGTAGTTGTAGCAGATGTTGGTGCTATGTATCCAACGAT
>JAGLML010000206.1 GCA_023140035.1 Thermoplasmatales archaeon | reverse complement strand
TATTGCTTCATTACACAACATAAAAGGAAGAGATGAACGTCTCTGTTCTTTGAAAGAAGTATATAGAATCTTAAAAAATGATGGCAGGGCACTTATTAGCGTATGGTCCAGATGGCAAGACAAATATAGAATGCATTACCTCAAAAAGTTGTTTTGCAATAAAGAAGAATTTGGAGATATTGAAATTTACTGGAGGCAACATAATTTAGACATACCCCGTTTCTATCACCTATACAGCAAAAGGGAATTTGTTAAGGATTTAAATCAAGTCGGTTTAGAGATAGAAAAAATTCAGAGCGTAAAATTACATTCAAATATTTCTGCCGATAATTATTTTGCAGTTGTTAGAAAAGGGAAATTATTATTAAGATAGGTATTATTGTCAGCAGAAAGTATAACGACGGGAGACAGAATATTGGAAATAATAAAAACAAACAATCTTACAAAAAAATTCAATGGTTTTACTGCAGTAGATCATATTTCATTCTCAGTAAGAAAAGAAGAAATCTTCGGTTTCCTTGGTCCAAATGGCGCAGGAAAAACAACCACGATAAAAATGCTAACAACACTTTTACATCCAACCGAAGGCTCTGCAGAGCTTTCTGGTTTTGATATCATAAAAAAGAGAGATAAAGTAAGAGAACAGATTGGAGTCGTTTTTCAAGATCCGGCATTGGATACAGAGCTTACAGGTAGAGAAAATCTTGATTTTCATGCACGAATGTATGGCCTCGATAAAGAAAACCGTAAGAAGCGAGCTGCTGAAGTATTAAAACTTGTTGATTTAGAAGAAAAAAAAGATGTGCTTGTAAAAAATTATTCTGGAGGCATGAAAAGAAGACTTGAAATTGCACGAGGTCTTATGCATTATCCCACTGTTTTATTTCTAGATGAACCTACGCTAGGTCTTGATGCACAGACAAGGAGGGCAATCTGGGAGTATATCAAGAAGATGAACAAGGAAGAGAAGACTACGATCTTTTTGACAACACATTACATGGATGAAGCTGATTATCTCTGCGATCGAGTAGGGATTATAGATCGCGGTAAGATTCTTGTTATGGACTCAACTAATAATCTCAAGAATGATGTCGGAAATGACGTTATAACCCTCTCCTGTTCAAATCTGGATGAATTATGTAAAAGATTGGGAGAAGAATCATGGATTAAAAACATAAAACAGCATGATACTTTTTTAACTCTGGGTGTTAAAAAAGGAGAGGAAAAAATCCCTGTTGTATTTGAAATTGCACGTAATCTAAACATAAAGATTAAGTCAATCAGTGTGAGAAAACCAACGTTAGATGATGTATTTCTCCATTTTACAGGCAGAACCATGCGTGATCAAGAAAAAAAAGATGCCAATATAGAAAACCTTCCACCCAGACTCCGTAGTAGGGGGAGATAACCTTGAATATAGCGGAATTTCAAGCTATCTATATTATGTGGCTACGTCAAATGAAACGGTTTATAAGATCTAGAGGTAGACTTATTGCCACCATAGTTCAGCCATTGTTTTTCCTTGTTATTCTTGGCTCTGGTTTAAGATCAGCAGTGATACCAGGTATGGTTGGGGATGATTATCTTGCTTTTCTTGCCCCCGGCATTATTGCAATGACAATCCTGTTTTCATCAATGTTTACAGGTATCTCGGTGTTATGGGACAAACAATTTGGATTTCTACAGGAGGTACTTGTGGCACCCGTGAGCAGATTTTCAATAATAATAGGCCGTACACTTGGAGGAGCAACAATAGCTCTTATCCAGGGTTTTATAATTCTTTTTATTGCATTTGGTCTAGGTGTACCCATAGCAGGTATTTCTGGGCTATTGTTAACTATTGTATTCATGGTCCTATCAGCCTTCACAGCCGTAGGATTTGGCCTTGTTATAGCATCTAAAATGGAAAACTTCCAAGGCTTTCAGGTAATAATGAATCTAATTCTCATGCCTCTTCTTTTCATGTCATCAGCGTTCTTCCCAATAGCCGCTAATCCAGATATGCCAAATATAATAGCAAAACTGTCATTTTTTAATCCCTTGTTTTACATGGTTGATGGCATACGCGGGAGCTTAACAGGTGTGAACAACGTTGTAGATCCTCTAGTAGATCTTGTAATTGTCCTAGTGATATGTATTTTTATGTTAGGCCTCGGAAGCTACTTTTTCAGTAAAAGCGAAGCTTAGTGTGCTTTTACATAAAATTAACATGTAAAATACTGCAAAATCGCTACAATTATTATCACTACAGCCATGAAAATGAAATAGCAATATAGCCTAGTTAAGTCGCAATCTTATTTTTTATTTCCTGAGTTTGGTTTTTTATCTCGTTCAAGTATCTCG
>JAGLML010000205.1 GCA_023140035.1 Thermoplasmatales archaeon | reverse complement strand
GGTGCTTTATATGCTATTCCCAAACCTGCTTTTTTTATCATGCCGATATCAACAATTCCATCTCCAATTGCAATGACTTCCTTGTTTTTTATATTTAACTTATCACACAGTTGGTCCAATGCTAAGCCTTTACAAATAGAGTATATTTTACCGGAATGACACATCTTCTTGGTGTTATTATTAAGTACTAACTCCCCAGTTACAATGTTTTGCTTTATTATAAGATTATTGGCAAAAGCATAATCAAAATGTAAGCGTTCCTTTAAATCATCAGCAATAAATTGATAACTATCTGTAGCAATTGCTGTTGTAACAGAGTTTTCTTTCAATTTTTCTGCAACTTTCCCAATGTTTTTTTGCAATGGTATTTCTCGGGATATCTCTAGTAATTCCCTGCTGTCCAACCCCTCTAAAAATTTTGCTATTTCAATGCTTTTTTGATAGGCCTCTTTATTACTTTCTAACACTTTGAATAATTTGTTTTTAAATCCTTTTTTTTCTGAGATAACAAAGATTGTTCTCCCATCAAGAAGGGTACCATCCATGTCAAACATGACAAGCTTAAATTTTTGTTTATTATTATTCATCTATCCTCACTTTAAAATAAACATTCAAAGACTCTAGGAAAGAATATCTTTGTAACATATGTCTACTAGTTCATCTATTTTTCTTGTGGCATCGATTTTTAAAAATCTTTTACCTCTTGAAATTTTAAGATAGTTACTATGAACTTTTTCCAAAAATGAAACACGCTCAAATGGTATTAATTTGTCTCTCTGTTGTATTCTAGCAAGAGATTCCTTTGGAGATATAACAAACAAAAAAGTTCTGTCGGGTATAAGTATTCGATTTTCAGAAAGTTCCTGCAACCATTTTATCGGATCATTTATCTGGTTTTCTAGTTGTGTTCCTTGATAAGAATAGGTGGACTCTGCATAGCGATCGCAAAGAACGATTTTTTTTTCATCTAGCCATTTCTTAATTTGTTTGCAATGTTGCATACGGTCTGCTATAAAAGTAAATGCAGTGACAAACGGATCAGTTTTGGTTTTTATGCATTTTTGAACGTATTTGCCGATCTCTGTATCTGTCGGTTCATATGTTAAAACAACATCATGTCCTTCAGATTTTAATTTGTCATAGACTAATTTTGATATCGTTGATTTACCTGACCCATCTATTCCCTCAAATGTAATAAACTGTTTCATTTCTTGTTTTTCTCCCGTCTCCATTTCGCACTATAATAGCTAAGAGGGTGATATACTTCCCTACATAAATCATCCATTTTATCTACAGGACATATGCCATATGTTCGCATTTTGTCACATCCTGGGGATTTGTATGAGGTTGAAGATGATGCACCAGTTATATGATCTACTTGATATCTGGTTCTATCCTCCTGATAATCTGGAGCATTACTAAATATTTTCAAAATTTCGTTTGTGCTAAGTTGTAAAGAATTTAAAAAAGAAACGAGTGCAAATCTTCCCATATGAGGAACATTTTCTCCTGCTTGGATCGCTGCCAATATATCCTTCATACAATGAGGTAATTTTTCAATACTTAGTTTTCCAACTGGCGCTGCCTCTATCTTTTTTTTGTGCACATTAACCATGTTTTGAAATCTTTTGATGTCTGATGAAAACGCTTTCTCTATTGCTTTATTGCTTTTTCTTGATTCTAACTCCTCTTCTATTCTTCTTCGTAATGATTCTAATATAAGTCTTGCAAGGTCTCTAACAGAAATATGTACATAACCACCATCTATGTCTCTGTTTACCATTTTCCACTTTTTGTACCTTGTTGGGGCATTGCGAAGATAGTCTTTGAAAAACACCTTGACGTTACCTACATTCTCGACGTACTCTGCATTAATTTGTAACTCTTCTGAAACTTCAAGAAGAAAAGATGGGCGTTCGTTAAGTAAATTTCTGTATGCGTGAATCGCTTCTCCAAGTGCGTATCTTCTTCTAAAATAGGTATCTCCAACACTAACTGCTACCATCCTTGCTAATGGATAGGAAAAAATCTCCATCATGCGATCAGATTTGCTTGCCAAACTTCTGTTTCCCACATTCCCATTTTTCAGAGCGTTGTCTAATCTCTCAATTCCTATAGTACGGGATCTTTCATATAACAATCCTTCTAAAAGTTCAGTAACAGAGGGTCCGTTATCTTTAATATACTGCCTTGCTTCATCTAAGAATGGATATTTTGCTAACGTTGAAAGATCCCTCATTATGCTATAATTAAAACTTCTTTTGATTAATGAATCTTGCCATACGATTTAGCTCTAAATTTTAAGTAGTAGGAATTATATTATGCCTCAAAAAGGGCTCGTAGCTTAGTCTGGTGG
>JAGLML010000204.1 GCA_023140035.1 Thermoplasmatales archaeon | reverse complement strand
CAATCCCTTTTTATCCTCCCCACAAAAACCTAGAAGGGATTGATTTTATAAAGAAAGAGATGTTGTGGAATTGTATTTTGAGGAGGTGAAAATGGCAGATAACTGTGAAGAGTGTGAGCATTTTTATAAAGGCAAAAAAGAAATCCGTGATATAGGTGGTTCAGTATCTTATATTCCCCAATACAAATGTAAAAAACATCACAAAATAGCTAAGAGTGCTGATGGTTGGGTACCTTTTACAAGAACGTACACATGTCCTGATTTTAAGGAACGTTTATCTCCCAAAAAATAAACTCGTCCTATCTTTCTTAGGATTGGTTTTATAAAAGAATAGATGATAACATAAAATGTGAGGGGTGGAATGAAAAAGATAGCGATTTTGACAAGAGATTGTGCAGGAGTAAATGCAGCCATCCGATCGATAGTACGAACTGCTAGTAAATATCATATTGAAATTCTCGGTGTGATAAAGGGATACGATGGCTTAGTCGATGGTAACTTTGTATCGTTAAATCGACGATCGGTTTCAGGGATTATTAATCAAGGAGGTACTATTCTTAAAACAGCTCGTTCTAAACGATTTTTCATTGAATCAGAGCAAAAAAAAGCAGTTCAAACAATTAAAAATAATAATATCGATAGTCTGATTGTAATTGGTGGTGATGGCTCTCTAAGAGGTGCTCATGTTCTTGCAACCCGATACAATATTCCAGTTGTTTGCATCCCTGCAACAATTGATAATGATATCAACGATGTAGATCTAACTATTGGTGCTGATACAGCTGCCAATGTTGCCCTCGATGCTTTAGATAAAATACGAGATACAGCTACAAGCCTTGAACGGATATTCATTGTCGAAGTCATGGGTCGTAACTGTGGTTATATCGCCTTACAAGTGGCTTTAGCAGGAGGATGTGAAGAGGTCTTAGTACCTGAACAGGATATAAACATAGACGCTATGTGTGAAGAAATCAAAGCAGGAAATGCAAACGGAAAAGTCAGTTGGATTGTTATTGTGGCAGAAGGAAAAGCAAAGGGTCATGATATTGCTAACATCATTACTCAAAAAACGGGTTTAGAAACAAGGGTTGCTGTGTTGGGTCATATCCAACGAGGAGGGCACCCTACTGCAATAGATAGAACCATGGCTGCTCGACTTGGCAACTATGCTGTCGATGTGATACAACAAGGCAAAACCGATTACTGTGTTGCCTTAAAAGATAGCCAATTAGTCACAATCCCATTAGAAATCGCCGTTCAACCAAAAGAAATCGATGTACATAGTTATTATACACTAATAAAACTTCTAACATAATTACTCAAAGTCATAACGTCATGAGAAGAAGAAAAATAAACTAATCTTCTACCTCTTCTTTTTTTATTCATTAAATAAATCTCACCTACATTAAAACCCTCTCATCCTTTATTTAATGCATAAAAACCTGTGATTCCCATCCTTTTTTATCCTCCACAAAACTTGGGATTGTTTTTACAATCTTATAATTGTATCAAATGTTAAATTCTACTCATATATTTATACTCAGTTAAAGTATAACTTACACTTTTCATAAGGAGAGGGGCTCACTATTATTTCTTGTAATTTCTATCCCTTATGGGGATTGTTGTAGCCGCCATGAAGATATTAGTTTTTCAATCCCTTTTCATCTTCCCCAACCATGTGTGGGATTGGTTTTATAAAGCGATTGATGTTTATGAAACTATGAGTGAGGGATGATGGAATGACAACTTTTGGTCAACGTGTCGAAAAGGCGTGGAAAAATATCAATGAGATAAAGCCGAAAAAAGATAAAAAGATGAAAAATGAATAACCCTCTCTTGATTGTTTAAATCCCTTTTTATCCTCCCATGAAAACCCAAACATTATCTTTATTTACCAAAACAACTATAACAATGAATGGGGGGCAACCAAGGAAGTGAATCTTATTACCAAATTCGTTCTTCCCACCTCAGCCCCCTTTTGTTTTATCCTGGGTAGAAAATGTTGAAAGATTTTTAAAGAAATAAAAAAAGAGGCTTATTTTTTATCTATTATAGTAACATATTTATACATTGTGAGTAATATCTATTTTGATGTGAGGCGTTTGAGAAGAAGAGAAAGTTACGTATTGGATGAGAAGGAGAATAAGGCAGTCCAAATATTCACGGCGCTGGGGATGCCAAAAAATATGGCTAAGACATTATTGTATCTCTCCCAAGTTCCAGAGTGTAAATGTTCTGATATTGAACATGGGGTAGATCTGCGTCAACCCGAAGTGAGCGTAGCGATGCAGGAACTACGCAAAAGAGGATGGGTAAAAAAGCGGGATCTTAAAAAGAAAGGAAAAGGCAGGCCAATTCATATCTATAAA
>JAGLML010000203.1 GCA_023140035.1 Thermoplasmatales archaeon | reverse complement strand
TTGACAACTCCAATAACAACCTTTCCTTCATTTCCAATCTCTAAAGGATCAATCCCAAGCATATCACATGCGGATCGTACGCCATCTGGTATAGGAATACGTTCTTCATCAAGTATGATTCCAATATGTGATTTTTCACTGAATTCATTTACCGTATTTGCAAGTCCTCCTCTTGTGGGATCTTTTGCAGATATAATACCTCCTTGGGCTAGTGCTTTTTCTAGGAGTGCGTTAATCGGTGCAACATCTGATTTTACCTTGGTTTCAAATCCATAACCTTCACGAAAAGAAAGCAATGCTATACCATGCTCGCCGATATTACCAGAGAGAATAATCTTATCTCCTTTTTCAAAGTTTGAATCAAGAAGCCACCTTTTATTGAAAGACCTATGTCGTTTCACTTCCTTGATATTGCTATCAAGAAATTTACTTCTTGTACCTATGCCGCTTGTATTAATCATAAATTCTTGTATTGCTCCCTTTTCAACTACCTTTGTATCACCTGTAATAATAGGGACTCTGGCATCTTCTGAACATTGGCCCATGCTCATTACAATTTTTTCAAATGTTTCAATAGAAAAGCCTTCTTCAATAATAAAACCTGCTGAAAGAGCGAGGGGTTTTGCCCCCATAACAGCTATATCATTTATTGTTCCAGAAACTGCAAGGGAGCCTATATCTCCACCTGGAAAAATAATAGGTTGGACAGTATGAGAATCGGTAGAAAAAACAATGTCATCAATTACTGCAGCATCATCTAACATTGAAAGAGATACTTCAGAAGAATCTTGTTTTACAAAATATTTCAAAATTTTATCTTTAATAAGATTGTCCATTAATTCTCCGCCAGCTCCCTGAGCAAGTTTTATTTTTTCTGCCATACGTATCTCCTAAATGTTGTTTTTCATTTTACGCGATGTATAAGTTTTATTTATGTTATTTGGTTCATTTATGCATTGCCCTTTCATTAAGCTACATCCTCTAGTTCAATGGAGTCACAGTGTGGGCATATTAAGTGACTTTTTTTCTAAATGAGTACAACAAAAACTATATTATTATCAGATGAACGTCAGCTGCATTTGTACTTTTAATTCGTTTGGTCTCTCTCTCTAAGTAGCACTGTTATCATTTAGATGTTTCTTTCCTCTTTGTTTTTCTTAGTTATTGGTATCTCTTCTGCAGGGTTTCCACCATATGCCTTATCTTCCTTTAATACACGGTTTTTTGTGACTAGTCCTCCAGCAGCAAGAATTGCATTATCTTCCATCACGACACCAGGCATAATAATAGCTCCTGCTCCTATAATGCAGTTGTTCCCTATCTTTATTTTTTTAATTGTTATCGTTCCTTTTGCATAATTTTGAATATGGGCATATAATATTGCATATTCACCTATCGTTACATTGTCGCCAATTTCTGTTACACACGGGTCTTTAATTGTACCACCTAAAAGGGTGTTTTTCCCAATTTTCATTCCTAATAGTCTTAAATAAGCGATTTTTATGCACCCCATAGGAATGATTTCAAAGATTTTTCTAATTGGAGTATAAAGCTGACAAAGAAGTATCCATTTAAAAGCCATGTTGTTCTTTACTGAATATTCATACGCCCCTTCCATATACTTTATGTTGAATAATCCGATTATAGCCCCCGATATAAGGATTTCTGAAACAAGTAAAATCCATAACGAAATGATGAGTATGAACGGTAGCAAGATAAAATGAACTATTACATTAAATGGTATCAAATAGAAAACGAATATTATCCATAAAATAAGGGGTACCAAACCGATTGAAAAAACAACCAAAGGGATAAACGTGAAAAGAAGCGATCGAATATTAGATTTTGAAGTTTGTTTGGTGGATTTATTGATAGTCTTATTTTTCGTAGTTACCGTCATTGACGAATAGTAACTTGAAAACAATAAATAAAGTTATGTTAAAAAAATAAAAATGTCTTGTTATCTCATGGGGTAATGCTAAGATATTCATCATATGCCAGATTCATATTATCTATATATGCCTGAATGTTTGAATGTTGAAATGCAGATATCGCATTGTTATGAAATATTGTAGCATTTTGAAAATGTCCAAGGTTTTCACCAGTTAGGTTCATCCCAAGATATTGTTCATATTGGTGAAATACCAGTTGTGTCAGTAGAAAGGCATAGTCTGCAGTAAATGAGTCGGTTTCAACCTCACCTTCGTAAAACATTTTAGATTTACTTCCTGTTTTACAATCCTCATAATATGGGTAGACGTTTTCGTTTTCTATCCACAACCATCGTTCTTCCCCTTTCATAAATGGTATGATGTAATCAGCTTTGGTATTTTCTTCATCTTCAGGGAAGCAGATTCTGTTTATGATTTGTCTTTTTGTTGC
>JAGLML010000202.1 GCA_023140035.1 Thermoplasmatales archaeon | reverse complement strand
TGTGGATAGTATCACCAACTTTGAGTTCTCCATCTGTGATTTTTATAGCAGCTACGCTGATATTTGTAAAAAAATGTTCCACTATTCCAATTTTTTCTTCAACCATATTTAACCACAATCCCTTAATGCAACTAGTTATACTTATACCTGTCACATTTATTTTGCTGGCACTATTTCATATTTTAACCAAATTCATTTCTGCAATTGCTGTAATCCTATTTTCCAAAAATTATATAAGTTATAAGAGATGTTCTATGTTTTGAGGATGCACTTAATGATAGATATTATAGAAGAGTTTGGGCTAGATGCAGGGAGGGTATGGACAGCACTTAACTCGCGTGGACCTCTTGCAGCTACTCAATTAATGGAAGACACCAGCCTTAGAACACATGAATTATATGCCGCAATCGGATGGTTGGCACGAGAAAACAAGATAAGTAAAGACAGGGAGTTGTATAAACTCGATGAAACTAATTTAACTGGCAAAATTGGAAGAGATGCTGGTAAAATATGGAAACTCCTTGCTACAGGAAGTAAAGTTGATACAACTTATATCTCAAAGTTGACAGAAATGAATGAGAGAGATACCTACTCTGCTTTAGGATGGTTAGCTAGAGAAGACAAGATTCAGATAAAGAGATGAAAACAAAATTAAGTGAAATAATATTACAACATCTGTCACAAAAGACTAGTGTACTGACTTCATTTCCACAAATTATTTTACGAAGCAAAAATCCAAAAAGAATTAATATGTTGGCTATAGTTCTATTTGGCCGGAACTATTTCATATATAGATTTTTTTCCATGTTTTTCGCATGTAAACGCTTCCCATTTTGAATCCCAGGACATTGCATTACTACACTCTGGACAGGCTAAACTTTCAATTACTTCTCTATGATTTTTTATCCGTGTTTTTAAGACATCAGTCTTTATTTTCTTATCAGGGTTAAGAGAATTCATTACATATACAATGCCATCAGACGGTAAAAAAGGAGTGCTATCAATTTTCCCTCTTTTTTTTCGATATGCTTTCATTTGTTGTTTGTATTTTTCCATCATTGTTTGTCTTCGACCCATGGTTTTCACCAGTCTACTTGAACTATGAATAATGCTTTGTTTTATAACCTCTTTCCCCATTGATAATAAACAATGAAATTGAATGAAGCTAACCTGGATAGTGACGTCATTGAAATTCTGAAGGAACAAGGGATAACAAAGTTTTACCCTCCCCAAGCAGAGGCAATTCCTTATGCGTTAGATGGAGAAAATATAGTTCTTTCCATTCCAACAGCGGCAGGTAAAAGTCTTATTGCATATTTAGCAATCATTCATAGATTAAGAAAGGAGAGAGGGAAAGCATTATATGTAGTTCCTTTAAGAGCACTTGCTAGGGAAAAATACGAGGACTTAAAAGAGTTTGAAAAACTTGGTTTTAAAGTAGGCATTTCAACTGGCGATCTCGATGAATCGGATCCTCGCATCTCCAGGTATGATATCATTGTTTGCACTTCAGAAAAAGCGGATTCTCTTTTGAGACATGGTATAAATTGGCTTGACAAGATAAAGGTTTTAGTAATTGATGAAATCCATCTTATTCATGATCCTTCCCGGGGGCCAACCCTTGAAGTTATAATTTCTCGATTCAAAGCACTTAGCCCAGACACTCAAATCATTGCTCTCTCTGCAACCATAAAAAATGCAGGTGAGTTAGCAGACTGGTTAGATGGAAAACTCATAACGTCGGATTGGAGACCGGTGAAATTAAAGGAAGGTGTGTTTTTCAAAAATCAAATAAAATTTAACGATGGTTCAATTGAAAAAAAAGAAGGGGGTGCAAAAAAATCGCTAGAATTGCTGGTTGAAGAATCTATTATAAATGGTGGACAAACTCTTATTTTTGTTAATAATAGGAAATCAACTGTTTCCCTTGCAAATAAATTGTCTGGTGCAGTTAAGGATACACTTTCTGATAATGAAAAAAAAGGTCTAACAAAAATTTTATCTTTAATTAAACACGAACAAATGGAGAAGATGTCAATTGCGCAGACGCTTTTGTCATGCGTGGAAAAAGGAGTTGCGTTTCACAATGCAGGGTTGAGTAGCAGTCAAAAAAGAGCAGTCGAGCAAGGGTTTAAAGACCGCTTAATAAAATGTATTGTGGCAACGCCCACTCTTGCAGCTGGTGTGAATATTCCTGCGAGAAGAGTGATTATAAGGGATTTGTGGAGATATGATGCAAATTTTGGTATGACCCCAATACCAATTCTCGAGTATAAACAGCAAGCAGGAAGAGCCGGTCGTCCAAGATACGACAAGGAAGGAGAAGCCATTACTATTGCAAAAAATAGTAACCAACTAGATCAAATATTTTATAATTATGTGCTGGCAGATACAGAGCC
>JAGLML010000201.1 GCA_023140035.1 Thermoplasmatales archaeon | reverse complement strand
AAGAACTTGTCCCAGATGATATACCCTATGATACAAAATCTTCCTTTTCTCTTTATATAAATCATAGGGAGACGTTTACTGGTATAACTGACTATGATAGAAGTCTTACCATGCGGAAATTTGCTGAATTAATTAAAAGAATCAAGAGTCTTGATAGTGACTTGGCGATTAAAGAGTTTGGTGGAGAGTTCAGATCCCCTGGGCATGTCCCCGTATGTGTAGCTTCTAAGAATCTTCTTAATGAGCGGAGAGGTCATACTGAGTTTGTTATTGCACTCATGCAAATGGCAGGTCTTGTTTCTGCTGGTGGCGGATGTGAAATCATGGGGAATAATGGCAAGGCTTTATCCAAGGAAGATACTATGAGATATGCTGAAAAAAACAACTTTGTCTTTTTAGAAGGAAAAGAAATTGTAAAGGCGTGGAAACAATGGTCAAAGTAATGGCAACTGGAACATTTGATTTACTTCATATGGGACATATTTATTATTTAAAAGAAGCGAAAAAATTGGGCGATACACTTTCTGTTGTTGTTGCGAGGGATTCTACTGTTCGAAAGTTAAAGCATGAGCCTGTACACCCAGAAGAAATACGATTGGATCTGATAAAAGAAGTAAAGGTTGTCGATGAGGCGTATCTGGGATATGAAGATGACATGTATGCAATTGTTGAAGAGATTAAGCCAGATATAATTGCACTTGGGTATGATCAGATCCATGATGAAAATACAATTAAAAGTGAGTTGAAAAAAAGAAATCTTGTTGCAAAAGTTGTAAGACTTTCAGAATACAAATGCGGAAGTGATCTCGATGGCACGCGTCGCATCATTCAGAAGATCATATCTGCATATGAATTTCAAAAAAAGATGGAGAGAATTGAGGGAAAATGAAAAGGATAGGCATTGCTGATACCACATTTGCCCGTTACGACATGGCAAAATCGGCAGTGGATGAGTTAAAGTCTAATGCCACTGGTTTTAAAATAGTAAGATATACTGTACCAGGAATAAAGGACCTGCCTGTTGCTTGTAAAAAATTATTTGAAGAGCAGGACTGTGATATTGTGATGGCCTTGGGCATGCCTGGTCCTAAACCTATTGATAAACAATGTGCCCATGAGGCCAGTACAGGTCTTATACAAACCCAACTTATGTGCAATAAACATATCATCGAGGTGTTTGTTCATGAGGGTGAGGCAAGCGATGGAAAAGAGCTTGTATGGCTTGCAGATAGACGGGTGCGGGAGCATGCGTTAAACGTCATTGACTTGTTGTTTCATCCTGAGAATCTCGCCAGAAAAGCTGGTGAGGGCCTGCGTGAAGGATTTGAAGACGCAGGACCAATTAGATAGGGAGGTATGATAAAAATGGTAAAAGAAGTTATAAAAATTGGGGCTGTTGTTTCCGAGTTTAACTATGACATAACAATGATGATGCTTGAACGAGCAAAGGAACACGCACAGTTTCTAGGCGCTGAAATAAGTCAGGTTGTTAAAGTGCCTGGTGTTTTTGACATGGGTCTTGCGATAAAGAAGCTGCTGGAACGAAAGGATATTGATGGTGTAGTAACGCTTGGAGCGGTTATCGAAGGAGAAACAGAGCACGATGACATTGTTATTCAGCATGCAACTCGGAAGATAGCTGACCTCGCCCTAGAATATAATAAACCTGTCGGTCTTGGTATTTCTGGACCCGGTATGACAAGACTCCAAGCAGAAAAAAGGATAGAACGGGCAAAAACTGCTGTGGAGGCGGTAGTAAAACTCTACAGAAGATTAAAATTATAGGGAAACAATCCAGACGCTCAATTTAAAGACTGTTTCTGTCTATTCGATAAAAATTGTACAAAATACCTTTTTATTTTTTTTTATCAATCATTTTAAAAACAGAAGGTAAATGGATGGTATACGAACCATCTTTTTGTATAATAATGGGTTCTTCTTCTAAAAGACCCTTTATGTCTATACTATATTTACCAGGTTTTTCAATGCCTATTGTCTCTGGAGAATCAATTTCATCTACTTCGGATTTGATTTTTTCAATGATTGCCCTGCGTCTTTCATCGTCTATCGGCTCTATAGTCTCTTGTTTCTCTGTTTTTAATTCGTCTCCATTTTCAATTATTTTCTCTTTGATTATCTTTCGGATTTCCTTTGGTTTTATTGTAACCCATTTTCCTGATTTGTCAATGCCATCTTTATTTTTCTCCATTAATGTCTCCATGATTTTGGAGGTTATGTCTTTATTTACTTCGCTGCTAATTATATCTCTCTCGTTTTCACCTAACGGCTGTTTTGTAAAGAAAAATCGATTTCCGCCGCAATCTGGACATCCTTTTAACAACTGAGATGATCCTTCTTCGAATACATGTCCACATTTAAGACACTGGTGAGGCATTAGT
>JAGLML010000200.1 GCA_023140035.1 Thermoplasmatales archaeon | reverse complement strand
TCTTCAATAACAAACTTTATGTTTTTGTTTAATCTCGGAAGATTTCGCAATCCGCCACCGGTTATATGTGCCAAACCATGCACCTTTATTTTTTTCAATAGTTCCACTATTTCCTTTACATATATCCTTGTTGGAGTAAGCAGAACTTCACCAATTGTTTTATCTGGATATAATCCATCAGAAAATTTATCTTTATAAGATAGATTAGAAAGTTCTATAACTTTTCTTGTAAGTGTATATCCATTAGAGTGAATGCCGCTACTCTCTAAGCCTATAATGATGTCGCCAGAGTTAATTTTTTCACCTGTTATAATGTCGTCTTTTTTAACGTAAGCAAGACATGTTCCTGCGAGATCAAAGCCGTTAATGATCTCAGGTAACGATGCTGTTTCTCCACCAATAATTGAAATGTTAGATAATTCTGCACCTTTTTCCAGACCTTTTCCAAGTTCTTTTGTTATTTCTGGTTTCGGATCATCTATTGCCAAATAATCAACAAAAGCGAGAGGTTCTGCTCCTACACAGATAGCATCATTGACGTTCATAGCTATACAATCAATACCTATCGTGTCCCATATCTTTAGTTCAGATGCAATTTTTACTTTACTTCCAACACCATCAGTACATAACACAAGCGCATAATCACCAAATTCAATCAGTCCCGCATAATGTCCACCGAGAGGCTTACCGATTCCTTTCCTTTGAGATTTAATACTTGAAAGCATCCCTTTTATTGCTTGTTCCTCCTTTTCAATGTCAACTCCACTTTCTCGATATGTCATTTTCTTCAAGATATCGCCTCGTTATTAATTCGCGAAAACACTATTGTTGTGATAAACTTTTTGAATGAAGATGTTCTTGTAGTTTATTGTGAAGAAACTTTCAGAATTAGGGGAAAGAGAGGCTATACGCCTTATTTCAGACATATTATCTAGAGGAGATGTTGCGGTTGGTATTGGTGACGACTGTGCTGCTTTCGAGTTTGGAGAGGAATATTTGCTTGTTTCTACAGATATGATTTCACAAAAAACCCATATACCTGAGGAGATGACACCATTTCAATTAGGATGGTTTATTGTTGCAATCAATCTTAGTGATATAGCCGCAAAAGGAGGGGTACCTCTAGGGCTGGTTTTATCTTTTGGATTGCCGAAAGAAACATCGGAGACGTTTCTAAAAGAATTGACGAAAGGAGCAGATAGCTGTGCAACAACATTTAACACAACTATTGTTGGCGGCGATATGAAAGAAGCGGATGTCGTTACTATCTGTGGAACAGCTTTTGGTGTTGTTAAAAAAGAAGAATTTATGCCGCGAATAGGATGTAGTCCAGGAGATATTATTGCTGTAACTGGCACATTGGGAAAAGCAGGTGCAGGGTACTATAATTTGAAAAATAAAACCCTAGACAGTGATCTATCTAAGTCTTTATTGGAACCAACGCCAAAATTAAAAGAGGGGAAACTGCTGGCAAAACAAAAATGTGTAACATCTTGTATGGATATATCTGACGGTTTATCTTCTTCCCTGTATCAACTTCAAGAATTAAATAATGTGGGTTTTGAAATAGACCTTAATAACATACCAATATCATCGGAATTGATTCAACTCCATAGTGAGCAGAGTGGTTTGGATATTTATGGCATAGCATTGCATTTTGGTGGAGACTATGAACTTCTAGTTACTATTCCAGCACATAAGTTTGAAAAAGCAAAAGGAGCACTGAAGAAAAATGGTACAGATCTTATAGCCATTGGTGAGGTTACAATAAAAAAAGAAATCATTATTAATGATGGTAAAGTCAAAAAAACACTTGAAAATAAGGGCTATGAACATTTTACGAGCCATGCCTTTGAAGTTTTTTAATATCCTTGTATAAATTTGAAATTTAGAAAATATGGGTAATAGTTGTTAAACAAATGTTTTAAAGGGTTAGAGGCAACATATTATATGAGCATATGGAAAAAAAGCTGATTGCAGTATTCATAGTAATTACATTACTTGTTACTCTGTTTTCTGGATGTTTAGGTGAAGATACAGATAAATCTAATGAAAAACCTATCATTACAATCAGCTATCCAATCGATAACAAGAAAGTTTCAAGTCTCGTTATGATAAGCGGTACTTCTACTGATCCCGATGGAGACGATGATTTAATTCGGGTGGAAGTAAAAATTAATGAAGGTGAATGGGAAACAGCAGATGGAACCACAAAATGGAGTTATGACTGGAATACATACGAATATGAAGATGGGGTTTACACTATTTACGCGAGATCCTGGGACGGAGAAGAATACTCTGACGTGCAAACATTAACTGTAGAAATTAGCAATCCTGAAACCGTTGAATCTGATTCTCATAAATGGGCGATTTTTATTGCCTCTGCTAATTTCCCAATAG
>JAGLML010000020.1 GCA_023140035.1 Thermoplasmatales archaeon | reverse complement strand
AACATATCATATGCTGGAAGTGAATAATAAAAAACCATATTATGTTCAGGTTCTTTTTGATATTTAATTAACAGGGCTTTAACATGTCATCTAAGCCAATTAATAGGACTTTGTCTTAAAACTCAAAAATTTACTCAAATTTTGATTATTTTTGAAATAAATAATAATTTTTTAATTATTGTTTATCTGGAAAACGGCTTTGAAAATGCAAATCATCGAATACTTTTGAGACAAAGCCAATTAATAGTTTCGGCCATCCTCAGTTTTCATTTAAATAGCTGTAATTCTTTTCCGATTTTAGAAGCATCACCGGACGGAGCCCATCTTATTTGAATGTCACTTTTTTCTCCTCCTAAATCCACCGTCCGGTTTCTCCTCACCATCTCCAACAGTAAATATTATATGGGAAAGTTTTATAACATCCGTCAATTCATAGGTGAAATAATGACTGAAAATAAGATTACGGAAGATATGACAATACAAGAGGTAATAGAAAAGTATCCAGAAACAATGATGGTGTTCTCTAAGTATAACATTGGCTGTGTTGGTTGTCTTGCAGCCTCATTTGAAAGAGTGAAAGATATTGCCGGCGTTCATGGCACTGACGTAAAAGCCTTGGTAAAAGATCTGAACGAGGCAGTACAAAACAAATAAAATTATATTTGACTCTCTGTAATTACCAACTCCCCATGTTTTATTCCTTTTAATGATTTGATGTTATCTGCTAATTTTTGTATGTTACTGGTTTTTCCTTTTAAAACGAGAACTTCAAGGCAGTTGTGATGATCAATATGTATATGTGTTGTTGAGAGGATTTCCTTGGTATGATCATGCTGCAGATCCAGGAGCCTATTTGTAAGATTTCCAGCATGGTGATCGTATATCATTGTTAACGTGCCTATCGATTCTAAGTTAGGATCTTTGTTTTTTTCTATTATGATATCTTTTCGTATGATGTCCCTTATCGCCTCAGAGCGATTAGTATATCCTTTTTTCTTGATGACTTTGTCAAATTTTTTCAATAAATCAGGTTCAATTGAGACTCCAAATCTCGTAATTTTTTCCATGGTAACACGTTTTACAGGTAATCGTAGCACGAATTTAAATTTTTTGTTACCAAAAAGCTTTTAAGATGACTATTATTTTTGATGCTACGAAATTTAAAAAAATATTACTAAAAGGGGGAAATTATGAGTCACATACGGAAAAGAAAATACATACTGATTTGTATAGTTGCGATGTTGCTCTTGTCGTTTTTTACGATAACCACACAGGCAGAAGAAACCAAGACCGCCATCATCTGTACAAATTCCATGCTTGCTGATTTCACATCAAATTTATTGACAGAGAATGTAACTATAGAATATATCATGCCTGCTGGTGTATGCCCAGCACATTTCGATACTTGTCCTAGCGATGTGTCAAAGATCGCTTCAGCCGATGTCATCATCTCGTTAGGTTGGGAGCCTTGGCTTACCAGTTTGTTAGAAGCATCAGGAAATATGGATTATAAAGAGATCAAATGTGTTCAACTTGGAGAATGGAATATGCCTTCTAATGCCAAAAAATATGTTGAAAAAATACGAGATGAATTAATGACCATGCTTCCAGCGTATAACAACACCATTCAAACGAATGCACAGCATTACTTGGAGCAAATTGATGAAACTGCTAACGATCTACAGGAGCAGATAGTGAACAATAATTTTCTTGATAAAAAAGTGATCTGTATGCAATGGCAAAAGGAATTTGTTGAATGGCTGGGCTTAAATGTTACCTATTCGTATGCTCCTCCGGAGGGGCTTTCAGTACAAGATGAACTTGATGTGATTAACGCCGCATCGGGTGGGGAAATTTGTGCTGTTATTGATAACCTGCAGAGTGGAACCGAATTCGGCGCTCGCGTAGCCTCAGAATCGGGGGCGAGTCATGTCATTTTCACAAACTTCCCTGGAGCAGTACCTGGGGCAGATACATATTTAGAAATGATAACCTACAATACCCAACAGCTGATAAATGGTACTTTAGCCTATGAATATAAACAAGGTGAAATAGCCGAACTCGAAAGTATAATTTCAGCACTTGAACTCGAGCGGAATGCTTCCCTGTTTGGGGTAGCCTTACTTGGATTGATTGCAGCCGTCTTCATTGTTCTGTACAAGAAAAAATAGTTGGTGATATATCATGGATGAAGCATTGAAGCAAATCGAACGGTTCCACGGTCATCTTGGACCATATGCTGTGATCGGCTATAAAATGGGAGAAATCGCAAAACAAATACTGGGATCAGACTCGTTTTCAAAAAAAGTAATAGTGTGGACGGGAACAAAACCTCCAATATCATGTATCATTGACGGAATACAGATAAGTTCTGGGTGTACTCTGGGAAAAGGAAACATCTCAGTAAATTTTGATGGCATTCCAAAAGCACGTTTTTCAAACAATGATGGAAAACACGTTGAAATTGTGTTAAAAACTGGCATTCAAGAGGAAATTGATACTACGGTGACTGAGGAAAATATAATTCATTATTCTGAGCAAATCTATCAGAGACCTAATCAAGAACTGTTTGATATTGTATAATTATATGTGAAGAGTGCCATGAACGTTATAGATCTGCAAAATGTTGAGACAATCTATGAAGGAGAAAGTATACCAGTTATCTATAATATTAATTTAACAGTTAAAGCAGGTGAATTTCTTGCTATTATTGGACCAAATGGAGCAGGAAAAACTACACTTCTAGAAACAATCAATGGTATCCTCCCATACACCGCTGGACGAGGATTTGTATTAGAAAAGGAGATCCCAATTTATAAAACAGCAATTCGGAAGGAAATAGGTTACGTTATTCAAAATTTCGAGATAGACCCTCTGGCACCATTTTTAAGCAAAGATATTGTAATGTCCGGTAGAGCTGGAAAAATAGGTATGTTTCGGTTTGTCTCTAAGGAGGATTGGGAAATAGTCTGGTATAGTATGGGCCTCGTTGGAATGATTGATTTTGCCCATCGTCCCATCGGGAGATTATCAGGGGGCGAATTTCAAAAAATTCTGCTTGCACGTGCACTTGCTCAGAAACCAAAACTCTTACTTTTGGATGAACCATTTTCAAATCTTGATTTCTCTACACGCAGACAAATTGAGAAACTCCTGAATAGAATCCATGAGAAACAACAGATGACCATCGTGATAGTCTCTCATGATCTTAGTTTTATCCCATCGAGGTGTTCTCGTGTCATTGTTTTAGATCAGGGAAAAATTATCATGGATGGGGAAAAAGAGAAAATTCTAACATCTACGATGATCGATAATATTTTTCATAAAAAAGGAGTGAATCAATGATTGATATTCCTCTTGCATTACTTTTCACATCAATTCTTGGTGCTGTACTTGCGGGATTTGTCTGCTCTACTATGGGTGTCTTTGTCGTTCGAATGAATCTCTCTTCTATTGGGTATTGTATGTCTCATGCGGCTTTTGCTGGTGCTGCATTTGGATTGATGATTTCGGTTGACTCGTTGATTAGTGCTATGGTGTTCTCCTTTGGAGTTGCATTTGTTCTTGGGCCTCTTTCTGAAAAAGCACGACTTGAAAGCAATGTTGTCATAGGGTTTTTGTTCTCAGTCATGATTGCCTTGGCATTTGTCTTTCTGAATTTTATTCCGGGTCAGGCCGCTAGTGGTGCTGCATTACGCATTCTTTGGGGGAGTATCTTCTCAGTGGGGTACAATGATTTGATGTTTTTATTGCTGCTTTCTTTTGTCCTTATCTTCTTTATTGCATTGTTTTATAAGGAGTTACTAGCGGTCATGTTTCATAGGAAACTTGCGGAATCTGCTGGGGTTAATACGAAGCTGTTTTATTTTGCCGTGCTTTTTTTTACAGGTTTTTCCGTGTCATTATCACTGCGCTTGGTTGGCGGTCTCTTGGTTTTTGCGTTGATTATCAATCCAACGTCCACTGCGTATCAGTTCTTCTATGATTTCAAAAAGATCATGATTTTCTCGCCGGTGATAGGTATTGTAAGCTGTCTTATTGGATTTTGGCTATCTCTGATTACTGATTTTCCTATTGGAGCATCAATTGTAATTGTATCTGCAGCTCTGTTTGCCTTTGCCATTATTATCTCACCGAAACGTAGAAAATGGAATGGTAAACAGCGTAAAATGGGGTTTAAGTTGAATACATGATTTAATCCTCTATTTTTCATGTTTCAATTTCAGTAAAATTTAAACCATGATGTATTCTATCCGAGTACTGTATGCATGAATGGGCACTTGCTGAATCCATAATTACTGCAGCACTTGAGGCGGCAGAGAAAGAACATCTCAAAACAATTACCGAGATCAAAATAGGTATAGGTGAATTGCAACAAATAGAACAAGATATTTTTGAATTTGCTCTCAACGAAATCATTAAAGCACATGGTAAAAAATTGAAAAATGTAAAAATTAGTATTGAAACTGAGGAAAGCACATTGAAATGTAAAATCTGTGGACATACCTGGAGTTTTAGTGATATGATGAAGAAACTTAATGAAGAGGAATCTGAAGCCATTCACTTTATTCCTGAGGTCGCTTTTGTTCATACAAGGTGTCCTAAATGTGGTAGTCCTGATTTTGAGATTATAACTGGAAGAGGTGTGTCAATAATATCAATTAAAGGAAAAAGGTAGTGCATCGTGGAAGTTAGAGTCAGTGTTATAAAGAAACGATTGAAAAGCATTAAAAGAATTATTTCTGTAGCGAGTGGTAAAGGGGGTGTTGGCAAAAGCCTTGTTGCTTCCACTTTGGCATTGAATCTTGCAGAAAAGGGGCATAAAGTGGGACTGCTGGATCTTGATTTATATGGTCCTTCTTCGCACATCATATTGGGAGTGAAAGATGTTTTTCCAGAGGAAGAGAAAGGTATTATTCCTCCAAAGATTCACGGTATAAAGTTTATGTCAATTGTCTACTTCACAGAGGATAAACCATCTGCATTTAGAGGTATTGATATCACAAATATAATTATTGAACTCCTTGCTATTACTCAATGGGGCCCCTTGGATTATCTAATTATTGATATGCCCCCTGGCATAGGGGATGAAACACTAGATGTTATTAGATTCATCAAAAAGGGTGAATTTCTCGTTGTTACAACACCTTCAAAGGTTGCTATGGGTGCAGTTAGCAAACTCCTCAAAATCCTAAAAGAACTGAAAATTCCTGTCATTGGGGTATTGGAAAACATGAAGATGACCGAGTCGTCGATTATTGAAGATACAGTCGCTGAAATAGGTATACCGTTTATTGGTAGCATATTCTTTGATAAAAATCTTGAAGATGCAATAGGGGATGGCGATCTCCTTTTAAAAACCAAGTTTATGGAAGAGCTGGGCGATAACCTAAAGAAAACAAATCTCTAACATCTTATCGCCTCTTTTGAGAGATTAACAAAATAACTTCTTGCTTCACCAACTGTAAATAACGAACCCGAAATACAAATAATATCATTTTTATTTGCCATTGATTTGGCGTGTTTGATAGCTTTTGGAATTGAATCTTCGATAAACAAATCTTTCTTATAACCAATTTTCTCTACTGCATTCTTTAAAGCTTCAGGTTCACAAGCACGAACATTATTAGATTTTGTAACAATTATTATATCTGAAATGGGAGCAATTGTAGACAGCATCTTTTGTATATTCTTATCCTTCAAGATTCCTATGAGAAGTACTAATCTATTATAATCAAAATCCTCTTCCAAGGTTTTTTTCAGCATTTCCATACCGACAGGATTGTGTGCACCCTCTAACAATACGGTTGGTTCTTCAGAAATTATTTCCATGCGTCCTGGATTGAAAGCAGTTGAAATACCTTCCAAAATATCGCATTCAGTCAAATATACGCCATTCATTTGAAGTTGTTCTATTGTAAATACTGCAAGTGCAATATTTTCACCTTGATATTCTCCTAGCAAAGCGGTTTTCACAGTATAATCATTAAATGCTCCCTGTATTAAGAATTCCTGATAATTCATATTATAAGGCAGACGCTGCCAATGATTTCTATCAATAATCGTAGTATGTGCATTCTTTTCTTTCGCAATTTTTTTGATAACATCTCTGGCATCATTCTTTGCGGCTGTAACAACGGGTACACTTTCCTTTATAATGCCGGCTTTTTCAAAAGCTATTGACTTGATATCTTCTCCCAAGTAATTTGTATGTTCTAAGGATACATTCGTTATAACAGAGACCAAAGGATTAACAACATTAGTTGCATCAAATCTTCCACCCAATCCAACTTCTACAACTGCAAAATCAACAGTACAATTACTAAAAAATTGGAATGCCATCGCCGTAACAACTTCAAAAAATGTTGGGGCGTTATTTTGCTTAATCATATCATCAACAACAGGTTTAATCTTCTCGACAAGCAAAACAACATCTTCTTCAGAAATTTCTTCATTGTTTACAACAATACGTTCTGAAAATCTTTGAAGATGCGGAGATATGTAAACGCCAACGTTATATCCTGCTTTTTGTAAAATTGATCCGATAAACTTACAAACAGATCCTTTTCCATTGGTTCCAGTGACATGAATGATCTTAATGGTGTTCTGAGGATTTCCAAGTTGTTCCACTAAATAGGAAATACGCTCTAAACCTAGTTTAGAACCATATTTTTTGAAACTGTATAACCAACGTATAGACCCTTCAAAGTTCATAGTTATTAGTATCCTTCAGAATATAGTACTCCTGGAATTACGTCATATTTATCAATCCAAGACTCCCCAGGTAAAATATTCACTTTCCTTCCATCAATTTTCAATCTGTTCTCGGCAAAAAGTTGTACGGTTCTTGGTAATATTTGATGCTCAACTCCCAAAATACGAGCTGCTAGCTTGTCTCTATCGTCATCAGGAAATACCTTTATGGCTGCCTGTAATATAATGGGGCCATGATCCATTTGTTCATCCGTAAAATGAGTGGTGCAGCCAGAAATTTTTGCGCCATATTCAAGTGCATCTCCTTGACCATTTGTTCCTTTGAATGAAGGTAGGAGAGCAGGATGAACATTGATGAGTTTTCCATACCATTTTTTAATAAAAGAAGGGGTAAGTATGCGCATATAACCTGCCTCGACTACGAAATCAATCTGATTATCCTCTAGAATGGAATCTATCTCTTTCTCATGCTCAGTTCTTTCTTTTCCTTTTGGGTTGGCGAAATATGTTTTTATTCCGTGTTTCTCAGCTCTCTTTAATGCATATGCATCCTTTTTATCACTAAGTACAACTACAACTTCGGCATCAATCATACCTTTCTCGGAGGCATCAATAATACTTTGTAGATCTGTTCCTCCACCAGACGCCAAAACAGCAACTCTTAGTTTTTTAATCATGTCATTCACATTCCAGATGTCAAATAGTTCAATCAATTAGGATATATGGAACTTGCTTCTTAATGTAAGCAATACACTTTTTTTATGTTTTCTATTCCTGATTCTCTAACCCTCTAAAGATATTGGATATATGCGAAAGTATTATAAAGGAGAGTTAACAATTGTTAATATGGGGTCTAATATGATAGATTATAGTATGAAGGAAATTTTTTCGTATCCTTTCTTCCTCCTTTCCTCCTCATCTTATATGTTAGACCCCTTACCCTCTTCAAGTAAGAAGTAAGGGCGTTCGAGTGTTACAAATATAACATAATCAATATCTATAATGCAACCGAATAAATATCGGAATCAATGCGAGTTTCATACCATATTTTCCTTAAACACTTTCTTTATTTCGTCCAAAGGAGCATTCGTTTTAAAACCTGTGGGGGAAAAATGGGTTCTAAATATCTTATATCCTTTGCTAGTCAGTTTTTCAAAGATTTTGTCAATTTTAGGTGGGGCCATTTTTAAGAAAGAAGCGAAATCGTCTGTTGTATAAAAAAAAGGTGGGGCATTTGCTTCCTCTTCAAACAGAGATAGTAGTTTCCAAAGAGAATTTTTTGTATTCAACTCTTTTTTAAATAAAAGCGTTCTAATTTCTTTTATTGCAGTTTTATTATGCAATTTTCCCAGCCATAGAGGGCCTATATCATATTCACTGTTATCTGGAGAAGTAAAAATTTCTTTCGGACTAATAACAGAAAAATTCTCCATCGATTTATTAGCATAACTCTTTCCATTTCTAATCTTTACATAGATTCTAAAATAATGATCAATAGAATAGCTAATTATCGGTTCAACGCCTTTATCATATTTAGCAGCTTCCCTGCAGATAAATCCAAGCAGTATTCTCAAACCAATCTCATGCATAACATAGGAATGGAATGGTTGTGCACCATATCTCCTCAAACACACATTTGGATAGATGCCACATAATGGCGCGGTATCTGTTGCAGTACATGCTATTACACCATTGTTGTATACACTTCTAACTGCAGAATCTACAAAATGTGCTGGAGATCCAAAAGGATCAATATCAATATAATGATACTTATTTTCGGATAACAACACATTCAAATTTTTATGAGAAGCAACGACATTATCCAACTTGTTAAGCTCTAAATTTTTTTTGATTAAAGAAAAAGCCTGTTCATTCCAATCATTAATAGTGACATCAAAATCACCGTCAAGCTCATTTGCAAGTCTTATTCCTCTGATTCCTGAGGCACCGAGTCCATCTAACAAGTGTACATGTTTTTTACAATTATTTATAACCCATTGATTTACTACAATAGATAAATCCCGAGATAGCTCCATGGATGGGTTATAAAATGGTTCATTATTTTTTGAACCAGGTCCTTTTTTAGAAACCTTTTTTTTAAAAACTAAGCTTTCAGTTTTTCCCTCTTTTATAACTTCGATTTTTTGTACTATCATGATTAAAATAAAGGTGGTAATTTTTCTGCCATAATCTTTTCGATTTTATATGGAAGTAAATTTCTATTGACTGCTGTGACTTCCAGAATTCTTATATCGTCTCTTCTTCTAATATCCTGTAATAAGGGCGTTCTCGACTTCTTATGTAAGGTAACCAGTATCGGCTTATCAGAATCCAAGGCATCGATAACAGCTTCACAGAATTTTTCTGACAACATTTCCATTTTTCCAATCTCATCGATTATAATGATGTCTACATCTTCATCATTAATTGCCTTTTCAATTGCATTTACGCCTACCTTCTCCAAGATGCTTAAGTCGACACCATATTTCCCTACTTTGTCTTTTTGATCAAAATCAAGATGAGCAAAAACTTCTTTTTCTTTAGTTTGCCAATCTTCTACATAAAATCCGGTACGTTTTTTATTTTCTATAACAGCCTCTGTTATCATCCCTTCTATTGTATATCCACTACTTTCAATTTTTTCGATTATTTTTATTAGTGTTTGTGTTTTTCCGACGCTAGGCATACCTGTTATGCCGATTTTGGGTATGTCGTCCATATCAACAACATGTAATGCAATTTTTGTTTAGAAAGGTTTGGATTGTAAAATTTTATTTAAAATAGAGTTATTGAGGGTTTAATTGTTAATTGAGGAGATATTTTCTTACGATAAAATATTTCTCCAATTATTCATAAAAATATTTATAATATATAAAACATAATTATTAGACGTAAAGGTAGAATATGATAAATAAAAAATCGGTGTTAATCAAAATTTTAGTACTATTTTTGCTGTTGAATTTTACATTATACCCTGCTACAGGAATTGAGTTTGAAAAGAAAATCTTAGAAAATACACTCCATAACGAAGTAATTAAAGAATTACAAACTGAAGATGTCTCCCCTGGCGATATCATTGACATCTCTTTTTCAAACTCATATCCAACTTTGGGAAAACCAATTGAAATATTAATTACTTTGAAAGGAAATCCATTTGGAGAAGGGTTCGATGAAATGCTAAACATTTCTGATGATTATGAAGGGTTGATTGCTAAATCAAACAGGATTGAATGGAAATCTGCAAGCATATCATTAGATCAGGTATTAGTCAAAATTGGGAGATTGCCGATGTATATTAAAAAAATACGTTGGTATCCTGTAGTCGTTGGAAATCACACATTGCGGTTTACAACAGGATCTTTTCCATCGCAAACAAAAAATATAAGTGTTGGCTTTGATACAGAAAATATCATATTTCCATCAATTGGATGTCCAAGCATTATAAACAAGGGCGAATCCGAGGAACTATCAGTAGCTCTCTCAGAAGAAAGACACAGTTCGGAAGATACCATCGACATTCAACATACAAAATTAGAAAGCATAGACGGATCTTCCACATATGTATTAGACAATCAAAGTGATATATTCTATACATGGATACATGCAGGTGAAGATAAAGTTGAAGATGAGCTCGTAATAAGCTACGATATAGATAGTGTTCCCTATGGTTTTTACAATATTTCAGTTACAACATCAAAAGATAACTATACATGGCCACATGCAGTAAAAATAATTGATGAGGAGCCAGTTGAGTATACATTTGTACACTTAACAGATATTCACATAGGAAAAAGATATAATTTGATTAATGAAAAAGAAGAATTGGCAAGTGTAATTAATTATCTAAATGAGGAAATCAAACCTGATTTTGTTGTAATGTCTGGAGATTTAGTTGATTGGTACCAAATTATAGGGAGTCGCAATTTCTTTAAAGATCTTCAAGACGTAATTGTAACTTGCAACTCACCTGTATTTACAACTCCAGGAAATCATGAGAGATACAAGTATGGGATACTTCACCTTTATTTCCCGTTTTACAACCTATCACATTATCACTCGTATTTGAATCCTTTAAATGACTATGCTTTTGAATATGGAAACATGAATTTTGTCTTACTAGACTCCGGTTATGATTGGAGCAGATGGGAAATACAGGTTAAGATATGGACAATAAGCCCGGAAGGCAGTGGCCTTACCAATAATCAAATCTATCTACTCGAAAATGAGTGGGGAAACAACGAAATGAATCAGAGTATAATTATGCATCATCCTGCTATAAGCGAAAAGGATGATACAGGATTTTTATTTGTTCCCGATGATCATCCAAGTGGTAACAACGAATGCATAGCGTTTAACCGGGTAGAGCTCATAGAATATTGCCTAGCTAACAACGTCTCACTTGTTCTTACAGGACATACACATAGAAATAAGGTTTTTAACTATTTAGGCGAAGAACCAAATGATCTTTACGAATGGCCAATATTTGTACAAACCGATTCAACTACACTCAATGGATTAAATAATGGAGGAAGAGTTGTAAGAATTAAAGATGGTAACATTGAGAGCTATGATTATGTTCCTTTAACCTATGACGACTTTTTTCTTACATAAATTGGACCTGCTATTGCATAGATAGCAAGAGCAATAATCAGTAAAATCGGAGCGATACTGTAATAGATATCGCCCATAATGAGCGTTAACAATATCAACACCGCAGTGATAGTGCCAATTTTCCATCCTATTTTCGGAAAGCGTAACGGTGAGACCATTGCAATAGATATCACAACAATGCAAGGGAGAATATACATAAATTCTATCTTGAGAAATGATAATACGAGGATGAAGATTGTTCCCGCTGATGCAGGTAGGCCAACAAAGAATTTTTTCTCTTTTATTATGTGAAAAGAAGCGAATCTGACAATGCTTAAAGACAAAAACACAATGAGAATGACAACTAGTAAACTATGATAATAAACACACTTTGAAACAAAATCGTGATATATGTTGTAAACAAAAAATGAAGGCGCAATACTTAACGAGATCATATCAGCCATTGCTTCCATATATTCTCCAAGTTCGCCTTTCCTCGTTTTTCTTGCTACAATACCATCGAGACCATCTGCTAACAATGCTATTAGAATAAAGAAAAAAGAAAGGTGTATCTCATTTAAAAAGATCATAAGTATGGCAAGAAAACCAAAAATCGCATTAGCAAGGGACACAAAATCTGCAATAGATAATAATTTAATCATGGATTTCTGCAATTGTATCTTCTCCTGCTTGTATTCTATCCTTTACTTTAACTGTTATCGATTTTATCTTTTTTGTTGGTAGATATATATCTACTCTAGATCCAAGTCGTATAAGTCCAATTTTTTCTCCTTTTTTAACGATATCCCCTTTTTTGACATATGGAACAATTCGACG
>JAGLML010000002.1 GCA_023140035.1 Thermoplasmatales archaeon | reverse complement strand
ATATAGAGGGACCAGTAATTATTGGCAGTAATTGTAAAATCGGACCAAATTGTTACATAAGACCTTGCACATCTATAGGTAATAGCTGTCACGTTGGTAATGCGTGTGAAGTTAAAAATTCAATAGTTATGGACAATAGTAATATTCCTCATCAGAATTATGTCGGGGATTCTGTTATTGGATATAACAGCAATTTAGGATCTGGGACAAAGATTGCTAATCTGCGGCTTGATAAGAAAAATATCGATGTTATTTTGAATGGAAAAAAAGTTGATACAAAGAGAAGAAAACTCGGAACAATTATGGGGGATAATGTTCAGACTAGTATAAATTCAATGATAAATGTTGGATCTATGGTTGGGAACGATGTTTTTATTGGCCTTGGGGCCGTAGCAACAGGGGAAATTAATCCAAATTCAAAAATACTGTAAAAGGTGTAATAATTTTTTCCATATCTATTTAAAATAAATCAATAATTCACCGACGATGATTGCTAGGAAATCAGCATTAATCGTAGCTACAAATATCCTCAACGGAGCTCTTGGTTACGTGGCATTGTTTTTCATCACGCGATATATGAGCCCAGAGGAGTATGGACTAGTTGCTTTTGCTCTGGGTTTTGTAACGTTGTTTGCAATATTTGGAAAGTTAGGATATGGCAATGCACATATAAAGCGTGTATCTGAAGGGAAAGATCTTGGTACATGCATCGGCACTTTTTTAACTATTAAAATTGGACTTGCTGGATTGATGGCATCTGTGTTGATTGGTGCTATTTTTTTCTGGAAAGTTGTAATGGGGCAGGGTTTTGAAACCTCTGCACATGAGCTTGCAATATATATCATGATGGGTTATTGGGCTATACGGCTATTTGCCCAGTCTTTTATAACTACTTTTACTGCTAAAAAAGAGATTGCTAAGGTCCAGACCACTTTTTTATTGGAAACACTTGTCCGAGTCGCACTAATCATTTATGTAGCTATCGCAGGATTCGGAGCAATAGCTCTTGCTTTTACATATGTTGCTGGGGAAATAGGCTATTTTCTGTTAGCACTATATTTTTTCCGCAGATTACCTATAAAGAAACCATCCAAGGATTATTTCAAAGACTATTCTAAGTTTGCTTTCCCTTTAATTATTGTTGCTGTTTGTAGTGATATTATGACCAATATCGATAAGATATTAATCCAGCTGTTTTGGTCCTCTGCGGATGTTGGATATTATTTTGCTGCTTTTAGACTTTCTAAGTTTATTAACATGTTTACTCTAGCTATAGGAATGTTACTTTTTCCTACATTTTCTATGCTACATGCCAACAACAATATTGCAGGAATTCGTAAGCTGACATTCAAATCTGAGCGGTATCTAAGCATGGTTGTTTTCCCTATGGTGTTTGGCATGGTGCTTCTTGCGGAACCTGCAGCAAAGATACTTTTATCTGGCTGGATGCCCGCTGTTCCACTTTTGCAGATTCTACCGTTTCTTGCACTACTTGCTGCTTTAGAAAGACCATATCAAAGCCAGTTTTTAGGAATGAATCGACCTAAACTTGCTAGAAATCGGGTATTGATTATGGTTTGTTTTAATGTGGTTTTAAATATTGTTTTAATCCCAAAAGATATACAGATATTTGATTTGGATCTTGTGGGTATGGGGGCAAGAGGTGCTGCTATCGCTACTGTTGTTGCTTACGGTGTTGGATTAATGTACAGTAGAGTAATGGCATGGAAGTTAACTGGGATAAAAGGAAATCCAAGGGTTCTACTGCATGCCGGAGCAGGAGGAGTTATGGTAGCTATACTTTATGTTCTTCTTTATAACTTAAATATGATTGTATTTATTGCGAGGTGGTACCATCTACTAGGCTTTGCTCTCTTTGGTCTTGGTATATATATTGGTGTTCTATATTTGTTGCGGGAATTTACAAAGGAAGACCTTCATTTCTTCCTCGACGTTCTCAACATAAAAAAGATGTTTAGATATATTAAGGAGGAAATAAGGGGAAAGTAGTAAAAATAGAAATGTCACAAGATTTAAAATAAAAACAGAATTATCGGCTTTGTTTAGGTGTTAATTATGTCTTGGAAAACATTGGTCTCTAAAAAGAAAGCAGATTTTCCATTGTTTAAGGTTTTTGAAGATGTGGTAGAGCTTCCAAATGGTTTAAAGCTTGATTACTATTGGGTTGAAAAAATACCTGTGGTGGTGGTATTACCTGTTATTTCAGATAAAATAGTTCTTGTCAAGCAATATAGGTATCCAATTAAATCCATATCACTTGAATTACCTGCAGGTCACATGAAACCTAATGAAACACCTGAAGAATGTGCGTTACGAGAATTGAAAGAGGAGACAGGTTTTATAGCCAAAAAAATTGAGAAACTGTTGAGTTATCATCCGTCAACCGAGTATTCGAATCAAATATATCATATGTTTATCGCCAAAGATCTGAAAGATGGGGAAACAGATAGAGAGAGATACGAAATCATAGATGTAGAAGTAATGAAAACGGAATCAGTAATTGAGAAAATTATGGATGGAACTATTACCGATGGGCGAACAATAATTGCTGTGCTTCTAGCAAAATTTATGAATAAATTTTAAGGATATTGGTAATCCTTTCTAGTAATAGATTCTACATGTTTTAAAAAGTGCTAAAGTTAAGTCTTTTTTCAATTATTTTTTAAAAAGCAATTTTTCCTTCATATTATAGAAGCATCTGTGACATCACAGAAAAGTATATAATATACATATGATATGTGGGTTTTATATGTCTGAGTTTATTATTCGAGGTCGGGAAATTATTTCTAAGATTGCGAAAGAGCATGGCAGTGGTGCGGTTGTGTATGTGCCGAAGAACTGGGCGGGTGAACATGTTTCTGTTGTTCGTGAGTTGGATGTTGATGTGGAGAAACTGGGTAGGTCTTTGAATCGTGAGAAGAAGATTGTGTATAGTTATTATGTGCTGGATATTGTACATCGGGGTCATTTGTTGCAGATGCAGAATGCGAAGGCAGCTGTGGGTAATGATGGTATTTCTGTTGTTGGTATTTTGACGGAGAAGGCAGTGTTGGAGAAGAAGCCGAAGTCTCCTGTTTTGGGTTTTGATGAACGTATGTTGTTGGCTCAGGCTATTCGTTTTAATGATTTTGTGATTTCTCAGGATACGTATTCGCCTGTGTCGAATATTTCGTTTTTACATCCTGATATTTTGATGGAATCGCAGAGTCATGATGAGAAGGATATTGAGGAGGCTCAGCGAATTATGGATGCGATTGGCGGTCGGGTTATTACCACGCCGTATTACCCGTTGACTTCCTCTTCTAAGATTAAGGATGCAATCAGGAGGGGAAAAAATGAATAAGCAATTTTGGAATCTATGGAGTACATATGCTTTGACATACTTCGGTAAGGTTAATTTGAGTATTGTAATGGCAGCACTACTGATAGTATACACAGACTGGAGTATGTACTACGTAGGATTCGTAGCAAGTGGATTTTTTGCTGCATATGCAATTGGTCAATTTCTACATGGACAAATATCCGAAAGATTCAATCCATTCATATATATAGCAGTTGGTTTAACTCTTTCAGGTATAGCAAATATGCTTATGGGTTTTCTTGGAGGTTTTCTTGTAGCGCTTATAGTCCTAGAAACTTTCGATGGTTTCTTCCAAGCCATGGGTTGGTCTTCTGTTGTAAGAGCAAACGCAGAAATCCAAAAAACGGATAAAGATAGAGACAGATCTTCTACTATACTCGGATGTTCATATCAGTTTGGAACTTCTGTTACATTTATAGTGTCGGCTCTTGCTGTTGCTACTTGGGGATGGCAAGCAGGTTTTTTTGTAGCATCAATTGTCTTGATTTTCAGAGGCGTAACTCTTTATCTGACAAAGCCAAAGAGAGAATTCAAACCGAAACAGAAAATAAAAAAGCAGATACAGTTAACATTAACACTTCCAATTATGATGAGCGGGGTTTCATTGCTATTTTTGAACATGGTTAGATATGGTGTTTTAACATGGTTTTTTGTATATCTCGTTCAACAAAGCGGTATCTCAGTACATGAGTTTTTTGGTTTTGATGCTCTAAAAGTAGCACTTATACCAATAGCAGGTATTACAGGAACACTCGTGTATAATAAACTCCCTTGGAAAAAAGACCTAACAAGTGTAATGTTTCTTACAGCAATGGGAATAACTTGGCTAATCTTTCCATTTGTGAGTGGATTAACTGCTGTTGTGCTTCTCTTAGTGAGTAGCGCATTTCTATATGGGCCCCATGTGTTTCTTGTTTGTACATTACCAACTCGATTCAAAAAAGATTCAGTTGTTGCATCATCTACAGGATTCATAGATGGTATGGGATATGTCGGGACTTTTATGATAGGTTTAATTGTGCCTTTCTTGGTCTTGGAAACAGGAGGATGGAATAACGTATTTCTCTTCTGGGCAGTATTGTCATTTATTGCAGCAATATTTGTAGCAGCAACATACTTTGGACATTTTAAAAACAATGATTATTGTTCAGTTGAATGAATAATGATTTATAAACTAGAATGCGGGACAAATACCATTAATCCCAGATTCATGGAAAGGTAGGAACAATGAGTATCTTTGAATGGGAGATCAGGGCACCAAAATATCACAATTTAGAATGGACTGACAGAGATATATGGAAACTTTCCTCAAATTGTGTGATTTGAAATCTAATTTCTATGCATGTGACATTGGAACGGGAATGAGAATACTTACTTGGAGAAAAGAACACTGCAGAACATAATCCCATAATCACACCAAGAACAGATACTTGGTTCGCTGTTAGATTAAGATGTAAGAAAACCCACGTAAAATAGTAGGAGTACTTTCCATAAAGCCGTTCTTTGTATGTAAACGCTTGTTTTTACACATCTCTTTTTCAATTAATTCACACATTATGTGATATGCTAATAGATGCATTTCTTGTATTCTTGGTGTTTCTTTTGATGGTATTACTATTGGTATGTCTATTGCCTTCAGTATTTTTTTGCTCTTTTCACTAACTAATCCTATCGTCGTTATTCCTCTTTCTCTTGCTTCAAGCAATCCAAGATAAACATCCATTGAATGATTCTCATAAACGTCGCTTGTTGTAATTGCTATTGCTACATCCCCTTGTTTTCCAAGTGCTTTTATCTGTTTTTCAAATATGAATTCGAATCCGGAATCGTTTCCTATTGCTGTTAATGCCGATGTATCTGTTGTTAACGCAATTGCTGGTAGAGGATCTCTGTCAATTTTGAATTTATTTATGAATTCTGCTGCTAGGTGTTGGGCATCTGCTGCACTTCCACCATTGCCGAATATGATCAATTTGTTTCCTTGCTTAAATGCACTTATTATTGCTTTTATTGCCTCTTCAAGCTGCTCTATAGTCTTATCCGAGATCCTTTTTGTTGTTTCTTTGTGAGACTTTATTATATCCTCTATTTTTTCTCTCATTATATACCCTCGATATTCTTTGCCTTATCATCATATATTTCATCAAATTCTGGTTTTCCAAACTCCAAACTGTGATATTTTACACCCCATTCTTTTAATTGTCTTTCGGTTAACTCTCTCCAATCAATACCTGTACTTGTCCCCCGAGAAGTCCATAGAATAATTGTATCTCCCCCATCAAATTTTTTGTTTATCTTTTTTATATTCTTCTTTATCGGTATTGCTTCTTCATATTTTCCATATGTGTTATTACACAGAACTCCATCTATGTCTACATAAACAATCATTTGACTTCCCTCAACTTTTTTGTGATTGGTTTTCGTAATAAATAATTTAAACCATTTTCAAGTATATCACGGCATGCTATTCCTACTTGAATTGTTTTCATATTATTTTACCAGCAAGTTCTTCCTCCATCTATGACAACAACTGAACCAGTCATATAAGATGAAGCATCACTGCAGAGAAACTGAACTGCCCCTTTATAATCATCAGGCTCAGCCATCCTACCCATAGGTATGAGGTTAGTAAGCTTTTTTACGAATTCTTCTGGTTGATTGTTATATACCCCTCCAGGACATAATGCATTAACTCTGATTCCCTTATTGCACCAGTAGGTAGCCATATATCTCGTTAAGCCTATAAGACCGTGTTTAATAACTGAATAGGTTACTGGTTTTACCGGTTGCTTTTCTTCGGGGACACCTTTTTTCGTATAAATCCTCTGGTCCGGTGCAATAATTCCAAGGTCAGAAGAAATATTCAAGATTACTCCGCTGCCGTTCTTAGCCATTGTTTCACCAAAAATTTGGCTACACAGAAATGCCCCTGTAAGTCCTACTGCAATATCCTTGTACCACATATCCAGAGTAAATTTTTCAAATCGTTCTTGAATCAAACCTTTCTTTTTTACCTTCGGATTGTTTGCAGCATTATTTATAAGGATATCAATTTTTGAATATTTTTTTAGTATCTTCCTCCTTAACTCTATCAGTTGATCTTTCTTTGTAATATCTGTTTTTACAGATAAACTATCTGCTCCTAATTTTTCCTTTAAGAATTTTGAAACTTTATCACTAGCATTTTTATTTATATCAACAATAACCGGGATTCCTCCAGCTTCTGCTATTGCTTCCGCATGCATTTTACCTAGTAATCCACCTCCTCCAGTGATTATTGCGACTTTGTTCTTAAGATTATATCTGTTATATATATATCCATTCATTTTATTTCCCTCTGAATTTAATTCCTTCCTTCTTTATTCATTGAATAAACTACTACATGATTACCATAAAATGGTGGAGAGGTTCTCCTAGCGTCAGCCAACCTTTCCAAATTTTTTTTCGTGAAATATATCGTATCAAAAAATGGGTAATCAACGAAGATTATTTCAAACTTGTAGTCCTCAAGCATTTTTACCAGTGAAAATGATGTAAATAGGCTTATATGTCCTTTATCATGAAGCATTCTATATCTTTTACCAAAATGCCTAGCACAACCTGAATCAAAATCAGGTGTTGCAATAATTAAAATTCCGTTTTCTTTCAATATTTTTTTTACTTCAAATAGATACTCAACAGGATCAGGAAGATGTTCAATAACATGATTCATAACAACTACATCAAACATATTCTTTTTGAATTTTAGTTTTGGTAATTCTCCGTGAAATACTTTTGCATATTTCGAACAATGCTCTAAAGCAGTTTTAGATACATCAATTCCATATTTGTCCCATCTTTTATTTAGAGTTGATAAAAGAAACCCAGGTCCACAACCAACATCCAGTATTTTCCCCGGCTTAACTTCTTTTAAAAAATCAGTAATATGTTTTAAGTTTTTTACTTGCTGTTTCCATTCATCTATTAAATTTCTTTTCTCGCCATCTGGGTCTTCGCGTATACCCCAATATTTACTTTCATAACTTTGTTGTTTTCTGGGATAAACCCAGTAATATTTCTTCCATGTTAACTCTCCGATAGGGCAAATTGGTTTTTCTCTTAGAGAAACTTTATTTTTTATTAAATTTTTCATACTCATCCTATTTCTTGTTTTTTCTTCCATTGTTCTTGTCTGAACCAGTTTATTTTATACATATCTGGATTTCTTGCAAAAAGTTTTTCTATATCGCCAGCATTGGCAAATGGTCCAAGTATCCGCAAAACAGCTAGTAGTAAATGATAATCCTCTTCATAATCCAGTGTTAGTCTAATCTTTGACATCCGGTCATTAACTACATTAACGGTTGTCATTTTTAGACCTTTAAGTTTCTCAATTATTTTCCACATCATCTCTGAATTCGATGTATCATGCTCATCTATTGCTCTATCCAGAACAAACTTTTTTGCAGAATAGCCTACACTACCACAATAATAGTCAGTGGGCGGTAGAACAAAGTCATATCCCTGTTCAAGAAGCTCAAAACTCTTGTGGTCAATCTCTGCATCAAAGAATGGATCGTCTGCATCAATTGTAATAGACTTTTCTATACCAAAATAATTACATGCATCTCTCATCCTTTTGATTTTATCATTTGTGTTACCCCTAAAGACTTTCCAGCCATTTCTTTTTGCCATTTCATACAATTGGTCATCCGAACTTTCATTTGTGGTACAAACAATAGGATCAAAATCAAAATGAATTGCGCGATTAACAATATGCTCCAGTACACATCCTTTACCAAAAGGCAAAAAACATTTCTTGGGTAGCCTGCTTGAACTTGTTCTTACTAAAACTAATCCCGGCGCTTCTTTTTTTATAATTCATCCCTCTATTTCCTTAATAGTTTTTTTTAAAGCCTGAGCCTTGATTTTTGCCACCTCAAGATTTCTGTAATTTGTTTTAAATTGCATCATTTTGGATTGTATTTCTTCAGCAACTGGGCAGAATCCCTTCCCATAATTAAATGCATTCTTATAAATATTATTTTTTGGTAAATATTCATTAAGAAAAACTTTATTTTGCATTACAGGCTCTTGATAAACGACAGACAATCCCCCGTAGAAACCATCACCATCATTCTTTTTATATAGGTTATAGAATTCCTTCCATTTTACTCCGTAAGCTTTTTCTCCTTCATATCTTACAGTAAAAGTCCAATAACTATTTTCATAACTTTCAGGAACTTTCTGTGGAATTATCCAATTACATCCGTCCAATGCTTCCAAGAAAAAACCTGCTACCTGTTGTCTTCTTGAAACTAGAAAATTTATTCGCTCAAGCTGAGCCAAACCTACTGCAGCAGTAATTTCATTCATTCTATAATTCCATCCTAGTGAATCATGACGCTTATAACCTGGGTCTTGAAATTCAGCTGGTAATAATTGTCTAAGACTTTCACCTGCTTGTAGCGTCTTATACCCAAGCCCACCTATTTTCCTTATTTTAACTGCAATGTCTTCATCATCAGTAATGACCATTCCCCCCTCTCCAGCAGATAAATGTTTTTTTGTTTCAAAACTAAAACTTGCCATGTGTCCAATTGAGCCAGCTATTCTTCCCTTATATTTGCCCAGAACGCATTGTGCACTGTCTTCAATAACAAAAAGATTGTTTTTTCTTGCAATTTCCATGATAGGATCCATGTCAGCAGGTAACCCATGCATATGTACAGCTATTATTGCTTTTGTCCTTTTGGTAATTTTTCTTTCAATATCTTTAGGATCAATATTAAACGTATCCTGGTCTATATCAGCATATACTGGAATGGCATTCTGGTAAAGTATGGCAAAAGAATTCATTATAACTGTCTGGGCAGGAGATATTACTTCATCCCCTGCACCTACACCTGCTGCTGCCAGGCATGTATGCAAGGTAGATGTTCCTGAATTATGGGCTATTGCGTATTTTATATTAAATTTTTCGGCAAATGCCTTCTCAAATCTTTTTACCCATGGATTCTTTTTATTTTCTATGTCTTCGGAATCTAGAACTCTTGATACATATTCTAATTCATTTCCATTATATTTACCGTATGAATCTAATTTTAAATCTTTCATAATTTACTCCTTTGTAAATTTGTAAGTAATCCTTCAACTGCCCAAAAATCTGCTTCTTCGTCTATATCAAAATTATAATAGTGTGGTACCACCATTTTCTCCAGTTTCTTACCATACCAATTTCCACTTAAAATTACTTTTGCTTTATGGATATAAACACATCCATCTGCAATAAAATAACTTTTTTTTCCTTGACGTGGAATTTCAGGAGATGTCCCCCATTCACTATATTTAGACATATAGCCAGTTGCAAGTGAATCAACATCTTTTTTTAGAAACAAATCTATAGAGCGGTCAATAATATTATTTACTCTTACTGGTGATGTTGGGACAAGTAGTACGATAATATCTGCTTTTATTTTTTCCAAAATATGTTTTAAAACATCTGTAATAATTGAACGATCCGAAGCTAAATGACTAGGCCTTGGTATAACTTCTGCGCCGAAACTCCTAGAAATTTCTGCTATCTCTTCGTCTTCCGTAGATACAACAAACCTATCAAGTCTTTCGGATTCTTTTGCTGCCTGAATTGTCCACCAGATTAAAGGATATCCTAATAGTTTTTTAATATTTTTTCTTGGAATTGCCTTGCTTCCACCTCTTGCCGGAATAACACCCAATATCATTTTATCGATTTTCTATTGATTATTTTTCAAGAATTCATCTCTTAAAATACTAAACAAAACGGCATCATATCTTTTGCCATTAGCTGAAAGATAGAAATTCCGCATTACACCTTCTTTTTTAAAACCTACTTTTTCAAGAGCTTTAAAAGAAGGAATATTATCGAATCTTGTTTTTGCTGATATCCTGTAAAATTCTAAATTAATAAAAAGGTAATTTAAAACAATAGACAAAGATTCTCCAAAGTAACCTTGCCCCCAGTAATCTGGGGATAAACCATAACCAATTTCAGCTGAATTTCTATTATTATCAATATTCACAACACCGAAAGTTCCTATAATTTTGCCAGTTTTTTTTAATCTAATAAACCAGTAATGACCTGTATCAGCTTTAGTTATTTTAATCAGTTTTTCTAAATACTTTCTTGTATCGTCTATCGTCTTATGTGGTTTATATTCAAAATATCTGTAAAATTCAGGTTTTTGAGAATATTCAAACATATCCTCCAATCCGTTTAGATTAATTTTAAGAAGATCAACCCTTTTACCGTGTAAATCACTAAAATTCATAACAATATTCCTACAAAGTTTCTACTTTTCTCAATTTTTTCTTTATTTCTTCTTCTTCTCCAGTTATAGTTTTTTTTCCGTTACCAAGTGCGCTTTCAACAACTCTTATATATCTGACCAAACGATAAAAACCCAACACTTCAACAGATGCTGCCTGGTCCGATCCGTACATGGCTCTATCAAGTGTAATATGCCTTTCAATAGATGTAGCTCCTAGTGCAACCGCTGCAACACTTGTTATTAACCCCACCTCATGTCCACTATAACCTACATTACAACCAAATTCTTCTCTAAGTTTTGGAATCATAAATAAATTAGCATCTTTATCTTTCATTGGATATGTTGAATTGCAATGCATGATCTCAAAAGGACATTTTACTTTTCTAAATATATCTACAGCTTTTTTTATTTCATCCATAGTACTCATCCCAGTTGAAATAAATGTATATTTATTTTCCTGAGCCACCATTTCAAGAAGTTCTTTATTGGTAAGCATTGCTGAAGCCACTTTATTATACTTGCAATCATATTTTTTCAAAAATTCCTGGCTATCAACATCCCAGGCCGAAGCAAACCATTCTATACCTTTTTCTTTACAATAATTATCTATTTCGTCATATTCTTTCCTTGAAAATTCAAGCCCTAATTTTTGCTCTCTATTTGTGGTCCCCCATGGGCTTTCCCTTAGTGTATCAAGTTCTTCTTTAGAATAAACTTTTTCGACTGTCCTTTTTTGGAATTTAACAGCATCGCAACCAGCAAAAATTGCACCGTCAATTAATTTTTTTGTAAGGTCAACATCTCCATTGTGATTTATTCCTATTTCGGCCGTTATAAAAACGGAGTGTTTATCTCCCATATTTCTACTCCCTATTTTCATTTAATCACCCACCAGTCATCTGGTTCAATATGTAGTTTCACATTCTTTTCTCTACAGAAATCTTTAACTGCTCGCCTTAACTCAGGGTGTGAACCTATGAAATCATGACCACCCATGATACCTCCAGGTTTTACTTTTGGATACCATAAGATACAGTCTAGCATTACATTTTCATAATCATGGCTTCCATCTATATAAACAAAATCCAGATTTTCTTCAATATCTCTAACAGCACCTATGGAGGGTTTCTCTATCCATTCTTTGTTTTTGTATTTACTTAATCTTTCGTGCCCTTCTTTCTTTAGTGCCGCTAGTTTTTTCAAATCATTGGTTTCGCTGTATGGTAGGTAGGGGTCAACCAAATATAATTTCTTTATTGGTAACATTTCAATTATTTTTTTAGCGTTCACACCTGCTGCCACTCCTATCTCTACTCCAACTAAATCTTTATTGTTCAACTGCTTAACAGTATTCATCGACGGACGCAATTCATTAGGTTTGTCCCCTGCTTTTCCATAATATTGTGCCGTGAACCGGAGGTGTCTGTTCACTGCCCTTATAAGTTTATTTCTGAGTTTCATTTTCATTACTCCTTATCTAATTCGCTACAATAACTTTCAAATTTTTTATATTATCACATCTTCTAGTTTTCTTCTTTCAAATACTTCTAACTCCCCACCCACCGTAGCATTGTATATCTTTCTTCCATCTTTTTCATATTCTTTTTTACATATTTCATATGCTCTAAATACAGTGTTCCAATGTTCCTCATCATCTTTTTCTTTAAAAGGTCTTTTCTGATCATCAAAATGAGCTTTACCACCATAGTTACAATCACATCCTATCAAATATACTTCTTTGAATCCCATATGATATGCCATTTGTAAACAAGGAATTATAATAGTTCTTCCTCCACCATATATGTATTTTGACATATCTTTTGGAAAACGTTTTGCTCGCAGTATCAACCCTTCGGCCTTTACTGGAATAGGTTGTTTCTCATTACTTTTTTTGTTTTCTTTTAAATTTCTTCTTGCGGCCAGGCGAAATAAAAACAACGTTCCATCTATTCCATTCAGCATTTTGGTATCTACTTTAAGTTTTCCACTAGTTAATCCATAGTATTTGCAATCAATGCCTATATCTCTGCTTGTTTCAATAAGGCGATTTACTCCCCAGTTGATCTCATTTTTTAATAGCATAATGTTTGTTTTATTTAGTGAGGGGCCGGTTCCTATTATAAAGCATCTTTCTCCTTTGTGTTTGTCTTTAAATGTTTTCAATACTTCACTGTATTTTTTATATTCTTTATAAAATTGATAATCTAATATTGGATCGATTATAAGTCTTAGACTTGGTAACTTAAATACTATTTTTTTGTATCCTTCTTTCAATATTTTTTTCATATCCAACCTCGTTTATAGTATGCATCAAAAGTATCATCCACATAATGTTGTTTCAATCCTTTATGACTCCAATTCTGTATGGGTGTCCTCCAATCAGCCCCATACTTAAATTCAAGATAGTCAATAGTATCTTTAGGTATATTTATCTCAACACCAAAAAAATCTATTTTTTTAAGTTCTGTAAAATATTTTGCTGGAATAAATTTTCTAATTGGTATTATAGAACCCGTAATGTATCCTAAATATAATAATAGTTTAAGTATAAACTTATTGCTTATTTTTATTATTAGTTTGTAATATAATAAAACACCAAATTTGTTTCTAACCGATACTGTTGCTCTAACTGCTTTATCGCCATCCAGTTCGAACGCTCCAACTGTGAATTCATATCCATCCTTAAAGATTTTCACCTTATCTTTAGTTATTTTAGTACGGAAACCTTTTGCCTCAATTTGGGGTACCAATTTTTTAACATCATCAAATGAATGAGTCCATGTCAGTAAATCAAAATCATGATCATATGGTATTAGATGTCTCTTCCCGCTTCTTATAAAGCCTAATATAGCTCCTCCATGCAACCAAAAATGAATATTATTGTCATCTAAGATCTTAACCATTTGGCTTAAATTTCCTATTGCATTTCTTTCTTGATCTATTCTTTGCCTCTTTTTATCTTTTTGATGCCAATTTTTATCTGGTATTTTCCACGTTTTGCCATAAAACTGTTCTAAATATTTTTCTTCCTCTTTTGGTATTTTTATATTCACATCACAAAATGTAATTTCTTTAAATGTATCAACATACGATTCTGGAACATTTACATTAAAACTATCTAAACAATTAATTTTTTTACCAAATGATAATAACAAATTATATAACTTATTCCTCGATGGTAAATGTCTCATAACAGACTTTATCATTTGTATAGTTTTTATTCGTGGTGTATAATTATGTATCAAATCTTTATGAGATGTTTGAAGTGGTCTCAAAAAACAATATATTAGCGTTTTTCCCATAAAATTTTTCTTTCTTTTTCTGTTGCGCGTTATACATTTTGGAACAACATTTGTATTATAAAGATAAATTGAAGCATGAATATTTTCTTTACTCATGGCCATTCTTGTTTCAGTGATATAAATATCATATCCCATATCATAAAGTTCTTTCGATATTGTTTCAAATTTATCCATAAGCACATCAAAAAATGTTGCTAAATCAATATCGTAATCTCCGTCTATTATTTTTCCCCCTCTTACGGCACCTAATAGACTACCATACTCTAACCAAAAAGGAATTTGGTATTTATCGTGAACGCCTTTTATTTCTTTAAGTATTAATATGATATTTTCTTTATTTGCCATATTTAACTCCATTTGCTTCTTATAAAACCCAATGAAACCACCAATAATCCACATAATGCAAAAAATATCCATAGGTAAAAAGTTGCACGTAAATTGAATAAGAAATCAATTAATGAAGATGCAAATAGCATGAAAGGTGTAAAAAGAGAACTATATACTGTATGCTTAACTAACGTAGCGAATTCACTATTTCCACGAGTGATTTTTTTATGTAGCACAGAACCCAATAATGAATGAAAACCTATATCTAAAAAACAGAAAAAAGCAGAAGCAAATCCAATTCCTAAAATAAGTGCGGGGGGATACGATAAATGCATAAAACTGATTGACATGCATAGAAATATCATAGGTCTTGCAAGATGATTTAACGAATCAAAAAATGGTCCATAATTTCTTAAAAATTCGTCTGGCAAACCTTTGTATTTTCTGTATCTTGCTACTTCTCCATCGCATTGATCTGCCATCACAGAAAAAAATAGTAGAATTGAACCTACCATAAAAAGTAAATAATTGTTTGAAGCGAAAAGAACTGCAGAACATAATCCCATAATCACACCAAGAACAGATACTTGGTTCGCTGTTAGATTAAGAAGTAAGAAAACCCACGTAAAATAGTAGGAATACCTTCTATAAAATCTCTCCCTATATGAAAATGCTTGTTTTCCACAAATCTTTTTAATTTCTTTGATTGTTTCCATATTTCACTCTTACTCAATTCTTTTCTTATATTCCATCTTATAATAAATATACCTAATCTTTGCTACTACATATTTTACAAAGGACTTTTGTTTTAATTCTTGTTTTATCTTATTACTGTCAATTTTATCTAGCTCTATTACGCCGTCACTTTTTGCTTTTTTCAGTAAAGTTTCTCCAGATTTAGTTCTACTAACTATCAGTGACGTTCCTAGTTTATCTCCACGAAATTCAGGTAACCATGCATCACCAAAAGAAATATCGGATAATTTATTTGTTTTATCGCTACAATTCCAACAACGCTTAAGGGTAAACAGTGGCTTTACCTTCATCCTATACTCCTTTGGTATATTCTTTACTGTACCATCTTTTAACTTTACTTGTACATCACCAGGCCAACCGCGCCATTCTTTGCTTCTATATGTAAATTCTTTAACGTCTTTCTTATCCATATGTATTACTGACAAAATATAATCTTGAAATTTAAAAGTCAAAGTTCTATCACAGAATAAACCAAAATAAAACCTTATTTTCGCTTGAATACGCCTTTTTTTCTCCAACGTTTTTAGTGCTTTCAATTGACAAGGTACACCCACAAAAGCAAAATTGCCTTTCATATGCTCTAGCTTTCTAAAAATCTCACTCATTTTTACTGGACAATACTTTGATTTCGCTGCTTGTAATATTTCTTCTTTAGATCTTGCTATAAACATTTCTGGCAATAATGGATCTTTTTTACTCCATCCAGTTACAATTGCCCCATCAATCATCTTTTTTTCTAATGCATAAATTAGTAATGCAGAAACAAGTCCCCCACTTTGTCCTGCTGCACGTATATTTTTATCTTTTGAATATCCCACATATGTATCTTTAAATTTGCCAATTCCTTCTGATAATGTTTCTTTCAGTAACAATGCTGGTTGCTCAGCATCTTTTTTAATCTTTAGAATTATAGATTCAAGATCTTTCTTTATGTTTGTTTTATTTTTCCATAAGTCGTTTACTTTATCCATGGTTTTTTCAATGTCAACATCTTGATAATCTACTGCAAATTTCTCCTGTTTTACTAATGCCATCAATTCTTTGTATTTGTGTGCCCAGCCAATAACTATAGTTGGCACACATATAGAAAGACCTGCTATAGCTCCATGAAATCTCGATGAGATTAATATGTCTGCTTTACTTATTATTGCTTTTAAATCAGGAGCAGAATATTCTTCTGTTATTTTGAATACTTTATTTTTATTCTTAATATTGTCGATAACTTTGTTTATTACAAAACGATCATCATTTCCACTTTTTTTGAATTCGTGTGAAAGAAATAATACGTTAATTTCTAGTTTATCAACTATAAAATTAACAATACTGCTCAATGTATCAACATATTTTTTATCTCTTTCATATACGCGCATGTTGGGGATAATGCAAACAAAAGGACATTCGGCAACTTTGTGTTTGGCCAATATTTCTTCTGCTCTCTTTTTTGACGATGGTTTTAAATTGAAAGCTAAATCTGGTGTTATGTGTACATTTTTTATTCCTATTTCTTCAAGATATTTTTTGCTCTCTTTACTTCTGACAACTGTCAGTTTAGCATTTGGCAAATATCTTTTTATTAAAAACCTTCTAATTATTGTTTTAAACGGCCCCATATCTTGAGGAAACGCTATAAATGGCTTGTTAAATAGTTTGCTCAACATTATTTCTATGCAATAAACTATATTTCCTTGTAGACTTTGTTTATCACTTATAGAAAAACCACCGATATTTATGATTACATCTGCTTGTTCGTATCTTTTTATTAGGTTGCCTTTTATTAATTTCGTTCCGATAACCGGAATGACGGCTTTTGCATAAAGTATTGCTTTCCCTTTTAACCATTTATTTCCTATGATCTTAAGACCGGGATATTTTTTACTACCGATATTCTTTTTTTCGTATGTTGCTACTATAATTTCGGGATTTACAAAATATTTATTTAAAATTGCTTGGGTGCTAAGTATCATTGCTTCAGCACCTTTGTTTACAAAATCTCCTCCGATCAAAAGGACTTTGAAAGTTATGTTATCACCGCAGATGCTACTTCTTTTATTAGATCTATATATTGTTTCTTTATCGCTTTCCAATCGTATTTCTTTGCTTGCTCTCTTGGTTTTTTATTCCAATCTTCTTTTGAAGCAAAATACAATGCCTGTGAAAAATCATTTATATCATTACAATCAGCAACTCTTATGCCAGCATCTCCAATTATTTCTTCTCTCCTTTTATCTTGCTGAGTTACAACGGGCATATTTGATGCCATTGCTTCAAGAAATACCACTCCAAATGCTTCTTTTCTTGCAGCTTGAACAAATACATCAGCATGTTGATATAAACTAATCATTTCGTCTCTGTTAAAATAGGGAATTACTCTACCATATCTAAATCGATTGCCTAGCAATTTTTTTCCCAACTTTACTGTTTTATCTTTTAACGGTCCATCTCCTAACAAAAGCAAGCTTCCATTATTTAATTTAGAGACTGCTTTGATTATCAAATCATTTCGTTTATACCTGACAAATGCAGATGTTCCTAAATATATGGGCCTTTCTAATCCCTTTATAAGAGAGGGGAGTTCCTGTTTTTTATTATATTCTTTTAAATCTATTGCATTTGGGAGTATCAAGGTCTTTATTTTTGGCAAAAATCTTTTTGTCGATGCCTCATTTTCTTTGGTGAGAAATACCATACAATCTGGTTTAAAAAGGTAATTTATCTTCTCCTCCCGTCCACCCCCTCTTGCTCTTGTGATGAAAGACGTTTCTCTCATCCTTCTGTGCTTGTCGCACCAATATGATGCACCAATTCCTGCGTTATTGAATATCAAATCATATCGCTTTTTAGATTTAATCATACTTTGATACCATGCTTTCCCAAAGTGATAACTTTCTAGGTATGCCCTTCCATTACGCCAGGGCAATCGAAAATTATCACGAAACTTTGATTTTATCCGTATACTGTGATCTGTTTTGCCAATGCCATAAATATCGATATCAAAAACATCTTTCATTTGATTATAAAATTGATATGTAAATTGTTCAGCACCTCTCATCACACGACCATAACCATTACATAATAATGCAATGTTTATTTTATCCATGTAACCACTGTCGTCTCTGATAATATCGTTTTATGGAGTCGATGATACCATGTTTTTTGACAATTGACATCGTTCGTGTTCTATTTGCCTTGGATCGGTAACGGGAGTTATTTGCTGCATTTTTCCAATGTGTACCATACTTTTGTAGTATTTCATTTCCGGTAATTTTGTAGAGAGCATTTAGCTGTTTAATGTGTATCGTATGATAAAATTCAGTTGCAGGTAGTTTTTCAGCAAGATCGTATAGCGACCAGAATCCCATATCATAATTTTTCAAATTTGTTGTAATTGTCTGTATGCTACCATCAAAAAGATTTTTTATTTCTTTGTTTTTCGTTTCTTTGTATAAATCATATATTCCAAATAATGCATAAATAAAGCCATTCAATATATGGGGACAAACTGGATATTCCTCAATCCACACTTCTCCTTTTCTATCTGTGAAAATACATCCCTCATCCTCGATGTCTCTATTTAAACAATTGAATGCTTTTTTTGCTGTATCTAGATAAGTCTTCTTATCATATTTCTTATATGCTTTTATCAATGCAGATATTGCAAGTCCTTGACATAATCCACCAATCCATGGTTTTGGGAAATTATAATAATGCGGGAAAGTGAAATTTTGCCTGTATGCACCATCTTGATCAATATTATTAACTAACCATCTTATTTGCGGGTCAAATATTTTTGGATTATCACTATTCTTAATAGCATAAGATGCAATTGATGTTGTATGATAGTGATATTCCTGAGTATACGGTATTTTTGATAATATTACACCATTTTTATCAAATTTGTATGGATGATTTTTTGATATGCTGAAAGGTAGCACATCTATATGATAGTTCATCTTTCATATATCTCCTTTATTGGACTAATGATCCTATATATTTTATTTCCAAAGATAAACCCTAAAAGGAAAAGACCAAATAATCCTACATTTTGGATATGATTAAATACACGACCTTTAAAGCCCAATATTTTGTATTCATTTGCATATTTTTTATACAATGCCATAATACCCCTGATTTTTTTAGTCCAATTTTCAGATATCTGTCCTTCTGAAGCATTTTGTATCATCAAAATGTCCGGAACAGTTTTTACGGCATGATTTTTTGATATCCTCAATGCCAAATCATATTCCTGAGCAGATGGAAGGCCTAAATCAAAAAAGCCTATTTCATCAAATAATTCCTTTCTAACAAGATAGGATGAAGTTGACGATAAATTAAAAGATTTTAATAAATCCTTATAAATGATATTTTCAATTGGTTTACTAATTCTTTCTCTATCAAATCTTTTATCTAGAGAATGACAAACTACCAAACCAACAGCAGGATCATCAAATGCTTTTAACTGTTCTTCTAGTTTGTGAGGCATCCATTCATCATCATCATCAAGAAAGGCGATAAACCTTCCTTTCGCATTTTTAATGCCAACATTCCTAGAATATGGTGCTCCTCTCCTTGTTTTGTTTTTAAAATACATGATCCTACTATCATCAAAATTATTGATATTTTTTTGATTGTCCACAGGAGAGGCATCATCAATTATCAATATCTCAAGATTTTCATATGTTTGATTCAAAACTGTTTCGACAGCTTTTTTTAGAAAATCTGGTCGGTTATACGTTGGAATTACAACACTAATAAGCGGCTTATTCTTCATAAATTATGCACTCCTCACCTCAAATTTTCCCTGCTTAAATTAGGAGGGACATCCAGTTTTATTTTATTAGTCTCCCCGTAGAAATCTCAAAAGGGCAATGTATTAATAAATTTATTGGAATTTATTATAAAGGGGATGTAAATATCCGAAATTTTTGATCTGTGTGTCTAAGCTTTTTGTGAGATATAATTTGAGACAGCAAACTTTGTAAAAAATAGTTAGTGTTTTTAAGTGAGAATTAATCTTTATGTCCTATTATTAATATTTGATTTACAGAAATTAAAAGATATTATCTTCTTTTCTGCCAGATAGTTGCGAGAACTTGAGATTAGCTTTTTTTAGATCTTCAACAGTACCAATATCAATATGTTGTCCGCTGATTTTTCTAAAAAGAACTTTGTATTTTTCATCAACCATAATTTTTATTGAATCAGTTAACTGATATTCATTTTTTAAACCAGGTTTTGTTTTTCGTATGGCATCAAATATTTCAGGTTGAAAAGCATATATTCCCATACAGCCGAGATTACTCGGTGCTTTCTCTGGAAGGGGTTTTTCCACTAGATCTACAACATCAAAACCTCTAGTTTTTATAATACCATGTCTTGTAGTATCCTCTATTTCAGCAACGCCAATAGTGGCATCTGCCTTTTTTTGCTGGTGAAAGTCAATTACATCCCTCAGAAAATTCTTTGGATAGAAAAAGTTGTCACCAAGGACTACCAAAAATGGGCCCTCTCCCATGATACGCTCTCCAGCAAGTACAGCCTTTGCTAAGCCATCTCTCCTGTCTTGAACAACATACGTTAGTCTTACACCCATTCTTTCTCCAGATCCAAGGTAGTCTAAAATCGCATGTTTTCTCCATCCAACAACAATAGTAATTTCAGTTATATTTATCAACTTCAATGCATCGATAACGTGTTCAATAACAGCTTTATCACCGATCATCAATAATTCTTTAGGTATGGCCAACGTTATTGGTTCTAATCGCGTTCCTCGCCCAGCTGCAGGTATTAATCCCTTCATATTTATCAACAAAATCCTCTATATACGTTAGCTATCTTCTCCTCCTATAATCTTATAATATCTATAACAAACTTTCCTTTTATACCCAATCTTATCTGCAAAGAAAATTTTTATGGTAAAAATGGTATTACTTGGATACTTAATCATTAAGATTCTTCCAACCAATAGCACGGTAAGTTATTCCATTTTTAATTAGCTCTTCAGGGTCATAAGATCTTCTTCCATCAATAACAATCGGATTTCTAAGTAATGTTTTGAAGTCTTCGGGTTTAATATCCTTTATCACTTGCCAGTCTGATTGAACTACAGCAAAATCCGCATTTTTTAAAGCATCTTCCCATGTATCCATGTATTCTATTGGCAAATCTGTTAAAGGTTTGAATTTATAGTAGGCTTTTGGATCATAAGCTTTCACGTGGGCTCCTTCCTGGTATAACCTCTTTATTATTGGCAAGGCTCTTGTTGCTCTTGTATCGTCTGTATCAGGTTTAAATGATAGACCTAAGAAAGCTACTGTTTTCCCCCTCAAGTCCCCGACTGTATCTTTGATTATATCAACAAAATGCATTGGTTGAAGTTCATTAGTATAAAGGACAGCGTCGAGTAAAGGTGTTTCAGCCCCAATTTTTTTTGATAGTGCTACGATTGCGTTAACATCTTTTGGAAAACAGGATCCTCCAAACCCACAACCGGCATTTAGAAACATAGGGTTTATTCTGAAATCCAATCCAACTCCTTTCATAACCTCATAGACATCAATATTAAATTTCTCAGATATTCTGGAAAACTCGTTTGCAAATGTGATTTTAGTTGCAAGCAAAGAGTTTGCTGCATATTTTATTAGTTCTGCGGCTTTAATTTCACATCTCATCTTGGGACAATCATAACCGCTGTAAATACGCTCTAGAACATCGCCACTCTTTTTATCGTACTCACCAATTACAATTCGATCAGGATTTAGGCTATCATGGACAGCTTGACCTTGTCTTAAAAATTCAGGATTCATGCATAAACCAAAATCCCTACCAACTTTTTTATTTGAATATTTCTCTACAACTGGTAGAACCAAGTTTTCAGTAGTACCCGGAACTATTGTACTTTTTGTTACTACAACATGATAATCATCCTTATTTTTTAATACGGTTCCGATGTCCTTGGCAGTATCTTTCACAGCAGATAAATCTGCTGAACCGTCGGGTAATGATGGTGTACCAACACAAATAAATGTAACATCGCTTTCTTTTATTGTTTCTATATTATTTGTACTTCCCGAAAGCATACCTTTTTCCACCATTTCTTTTACAAGTTCATCTAATTCCGGCTCGTAAAATGGAGGGATTCCTTTGTTTAGATTCTTGGCTTTGCTAGGTGTAGTTGTTGTACAAATTGTCTTAAAACCATGTTTTGCATAAGCCATTCCACCTGCTAGACCAACATAACCCATTCCAAGTACCGCTATTCTTATTTTTTCCATGATATCACAAGTGAGGGTGTAGGAATCTTGCTTTTATTTAAGTTATTTTGGGTTAACATAAGATATCTTTATCAACATCTAAACAAACAACTTCATGTCCCATGTCTGCAAAACATGCGCCTGTTACCGAATCCACGTATCCGGTTCTAACAATAGATATATTCATTGGCATAAGGTGTCTAAAAAGTCGATTTAAATGTTGGTATCTAACAAAACTCTTGTTGTTTTTCGCACCGCTTCGTCAGAAGTGACTGTTGCCTTCCATCCAAGCTTTTTCATTTTACTAATGTCAAACTGAAACTGTGGTACGTCTCCTTTCCACCCTCTCTTGCCACCAGTATAAGTGAATTTCACGTTGGTTAACCCCATTTCTTCTACTACGATCTCGGCAATTCTTGTCACTTCTGTAGCTGTATTACATCCGAGATTAAAGATATTGATCTGTTCATTCGATTGTTCAAAACCAAAAAGCATCCCCCCCACACAATCTTCCACATAAAGATAAGGTTTCCTTTGCCTGCCATCTCCCAATATTTCAAGCTTCCTCGGGCTTTTTCTCAGCTTATTGATGAAATCTACAATTACTCCATGTGTTCCCCGTTCACCAACAACATTTGCAAACCTGAAAATCCATCCTTGCATGTCGAAGGTGTGACAGAAGGAACTAATCAATCCTTCAGCTGCAAGTTTAGCTGCACCATAGACAGATATTGGAAGAAGTGGTCCGTAACTCTCTGGAAGAGGAAACGCAGGAGTTTCTCCATAGATTGTACTGCTTGAAGAAAAAACAATTTTTTTGATGTCGTTCATCCTCATTGCATCGAGAAGATTGTATGTAGCGAGAATATCCCTTTTGGCAATGTCTGGTTGTTGCGCTCCGAGTTTCACATCAGGATTTGCAGCAATGTGAAACACGACATCATGATCTTTTATCTCTTTTGTCACGTTTTCTAGATCTAATAAATCTGCTTCAATAAACGTAAAATTGTCCCTTTGTAGGTGGCGCTCTATGAATTGCTTTTTACCAGAACTCAGATTATCATAGACAGTAACAGTGTTTCCTTTGTCGATGAATCCGTCGACAAGATGACTGCCTATGAAACCGGCACCGCCCGTTACAAAAATGTTCATATAAAAATAACCCCTGAGTCAGCGTATCTTACCTTAATTTAAGTATTTTTGCATTTATAAGGCAATGCAGGGTCGATAGTTATGGAAGGCGGGTTAATTTTTCGTTTAATGTATAACACAGCAAAATTAAAATAAAGTGTCGTGAAGGCAGATAACCAACATCTCGCTTCTTCCACCTCTCATCTTATGAGTTTATGGACTCTATGGGTTTTTCTTCATATTTGGAAAAATTAGGCTTTTTTTACGTTTGTTGCCTTTGGTCCTCTCTCTGATTCTTCACTCTCGTATTCAACCTTATCTCCCTCGTTCAGATATGTTCCATCGGGTATAGACGATCTGTGAACAAAAATATCCTTTCCATCTTCGCCTTGGATGAATCCGAAACCTTTTCTTGCATTGTACCATTTAACAGTTCCTTTCATTTTTTTAACCTCCTTAGACTTTGGAGTCTTGCTTTTAACAAAAGAATAAAAAGTTTCCCTCAATATCGAAGAGACGAAACCATGAAACTTTTGTTTCTATTCCTTTGCAACTGGCATATTAATCAATATCTTAAATAGATTTCCATTGATGAATGTGGGCATGAATTGTTTTTTATTTAATTTTCGTACAAATAACCCGACTTATATGCTAATTCATCTCTATAAAAAATATTAAAAAAGAAAAAGAGGGGTGGATGATTTACTGTATGTTTTACCCTAGCAGGTGTGAGAATATCTGTTCTAGCACCGGAAATCGCTGAATGAGTCTCTCGAGAAATTGTAGAAATAAAGATGGCTGGCTCACTGGTGTCGGTGTTGTCATTGATACATCAATTATACAGGTGTTATCAGGATTTTCCATATTTTCTACTTTTATTGTTGAAGTCCAATCGTCTTTTTCTGTTGGTGCAACAACGGTTACTTGTACCGTTACTGGAGGTCCAGGTGGTAAATCGTCACCGGATTCAGGGTCAAATGTCCAGGTTCCCCAATTTGGCTCTTTTGTAATCTCCCAATCTAGTAATCCACCACCAACGTTTTCAACAGTAAAACTACCCGTTAAAGTTGCACCTGCTGATACATTTCCAAAGTGAAGGTCGCCCTCACAGAGTAAAACAGGGTCATCGCCGACCTCTCCCTCTAGGACAAAATCGTCCCAGTAAACTTCGGAAGAAATAGCGCTATCAGCATATAGGTCAATGCATGCGAGGTTTTTCGCACCACCACCTGAGGCTCCATCAACCCAACTTTTCGAAAGCAACTCGACATTGTCATAGTAAACCGTCTGTATGTCTGCTTCAAAATCTACTTCCCATCGTAACTCAACCCAATCGTCGGTTATACTCGGTAACCAATCGTCTACGTTGTCAAAGTCCCATATTATAGTTGCGTTAACCTTTACCTGAAGTGACCAAGAGTAAGGACCTCCATGAGCATAAGTGTTTAGAAGGAGAAAGTACGAACTACCTACCATATCACTGGGGATGTACAACCAAGTTGTTAACGTCCAGTTACCTGAACTCACCCCTGTGAACTGGTATACCATATCTGCGGATACACTACCATACCAAGCAATCTCCGCCGAATTATCGGGACTGTGGGATTGGTTATCCGTCACATATCCAGTTGTTGCAGGGTTGTCGT
>JAGLML010000199.1 GCA_023140035.1 Thermoplasmatales archaeon | reverse complement strand
CAGGAACAGAATAGAAATTTCGTCTTATGAATTGGCAAAACAATTGGAGACAAGTCAGCAAACCGCTTCTCGATATCTTTTGGAGCTGGATAACGTACAAATGATTACTCGTGAGTTAGGGATTAAAAAACAACTCATACAAATAACGAGTTTGGGGACAGAGGCTTTAAAAGAAGAACACTCTCAATATAATCAGATTTTTGATTTATCAAATAAAGTTGTCTTTAAAGGAAAAGTTGTTTCAGGAATGGGTGAAGGAAAATATTATACTGAACAGAGAGACTATGTTGATCAATTTAAAAAGAAACTCGGTTTTGTTCCTTATCCTGGGACATTGAATGTTGAGATCGAATATGTTGAAAGAAATAAGCTAAGACTTCTAAAAAACTATGGTGGGATTGTTATTGATGAATTCAAAACCAAAAACCGCACTTTTGGTAGTGTACTATGTCTCAGTGCAACGATAAATAATTGCAAGGGAGCAATTGTTCTGCCAAAGCGAAGTCATTACTCGAACATCCTTGAATTTATATCTCCGCATTATTTGCGAGAAAAACTGCATCTAAAAGATGGTGGTGAGGTAGATATAGTCATCTATTTGGAAAAATAGAGAGAAGTATCATGAAAAACCAGTTTGTTGCAGAGATATTGTACAAGATTGCAGATTTATTGGATTTGAAGGGAGAGATATTCTTTAAATCGAGGGCCTATAGGATGGCTGCTCAGACGATAGAAGCACTGGACGAAGATATAGTGACTATTTCAAATGAGGATCGACTTCAATCTATTCATGGGGTTGGAGAGGCTCTGGCTAAGAAGATAAAAGAGCTAGTAGAGACAGGTAGATTAGAATATTTTGAAAGACTAAAAAAGGAAATTCCAGAGGGATTGCTGGCTTTATTGAATATACCCGGGTTAGGTCCTAAAAAAGTTTCTGCTTTGTATAAGAATCTCGGTATTTCAACGATTGAAGAACTTAGAAAAGCATGTATTGACGGAAAATTAAGAGACCTTGATGGTTTTGGTGAGATAACCGAAAGGAATATTCTACGTGGTATACAACTTCTGGAAAAAACGAGTGGACGAGCACTGTTGAATGTTGCATATGGTGATGGGAATGATTATCTGGATTATATGAAAAGATGTGACAAGATAGATAGGATAAGCATAGCAGGGAGTCTTCGCAGGATGAAAGAAACAATCGGTGATGTAGATATCCTTGCATCATCAAAATATCCCGATAATGTTATGGATTATTTTGTAAAGTATGATGATGTTCAACGTGTGCTGTTAAAAGGAAGTACAAAAACAAGCGTATTATTACACAACAATCTTCAGGTTGATCTTCGTGTTGTTACAAACAAAAGTTATGGTTCAGCGCTTCAATATTTCACTGGCTCTAAGGAGCACAATGTGAAAATGCGCAGTTTAGCAATAAAGAAAGGATACAAGCTTAACGAGTACGGTCTTTTTGATAAAGAAACCGACAAGTATATTGCTGGTAAGGTTGAAGAGGAGATATACACAACGCTAGGACTTTCTTATATTGAGCCTGAGTTGAGAGAAAACAAAGGTGAAATAGAGTTAGCTCAAAAGGGCAGTTTGCCCGAATTAGTCGGATACGACGATGTTATGGGGGACTTTCATATCCACTCTACATGGAGTGATGGGAGCGATTCAATTGAAGATATTTCAAGAGTTGCTCAAAACATGGGGTATTCGTTTGTCTGTATTGTCGATCATTCCCAATCTCTGAGAATCGCAAACGGGTTATCGAAAGAAAGAGTTGATAAAAAAATTGATGAGATTAGAAAATTGAACAAAAAGTTTTCAAATTTTAGAATTTTCTGTGGTACTGAATGTGATATAAAATCCGACGGATCTTTAGATTACAGCAACAGGATTCTAAAAAAGTTTGATGTTGTCTGCATAGGTATTCACTCTGCTTTCAAAATGGATGGGGGGGAGATGACCAAGAGGATCACTAGAGGGATGGAAAATAAGTATGTACATTTTCTTGCTCATCCTACCGGTCGTTTGATTGGTAGAAGAGGCCCGTATGAGGTTGGCATAGAACAGATTATTGATACTGCCAGAGATACAGGTACATTTTTAGAAATTAATGCATTTCCTGATCGCCTTGATCTAAACGATATACATACAAAACTTGCTAAAGAGAAAGGTGTAAAAGTCGTTCTTGGTACTGACTCGCATAGTATTATCAATTTGCCCTTTATGCATTTTGGAGTAGCAACTGCCCGGAGAGGGGGGCTGGAAAAAAGTGATATACTTAACACGTATCGTTTGAAAGAAATTGAAAAGATGCTCGGTGTGGAACAATGAATAAAAAGGAAGCAAAAAAAAGAATAAAAAAGCTTCACGATGAGATAAATTATCATAATCACAAGTATTATGTGGAAAATAATCC
>JAGLML010000198.1 GCA_023140035.1 Thermoplasmatales archaeon | reverse complement strand
TATGCTCCTAAACAAATTTGTGCGTGTCCCATTCTGCATCCAATTATTTCCTTTCAATTATTTGTCCTCCTATTAGTGAGAAAAAATATTTAACAACCCTATCTTTATCTATCTTTTTCGCATGTGATAAAGCACATATAAGTGCAGAAGATTAGACAAACAGCATATTACCTATGAAAAACCCCAGTTGAAAATTATTCAATAGAACAGTACAAATAACCCTTCTAACGCATTTTCTTTTAAACTCACATATGATTATAGAGAAAGATAAGGTGAAATGATTGGATAAAGATAAAATATTCCCATTTACTGAATTGGACCATGAACAAATGATGGAATTTAGGAAGGATATATTTACTACAGAATTTATGGAAGCAATAGATTGCTATGAAAATGAATTGTCAGATGATGATATAGAGATAAAGAGAAAAATCTTAGATTTCATGTTAGATCTTTATGACAACGAAGAGTATTTTCAAAAAAGAAAGCTGGTACTAAAACCTATGTTGTATGGTTTACACGCTGCTATGCTCGGTTGTTATTGGGGAATAAATAAGTTCATGGAGGGTAAGGATAAGGTGAAATGATGCGGCATTTTTGCGCTCGTTGCAACAAGCTATTTGACGAGAAAGGTATGATCCTTAATGTTTATCATGATGGCGAAGATTGGTATTGTAAGCCATGTAACAGTGTTATAGTTGATAGAGCGCAGGATTTCCAAAAAAAGTTAGAAGAATATGAAGGTAAGGTGAAATGATTGGAACCTGGATGGTTAGAATGGTCGCAAGATAAAGATGCAAAAGAGATCGAATTAGTAGGATAGATAAATTAAAAATTATATCTTATGACACGGGAGCAATGGCATATGAAGAACAACAGATATAAATTAGGAGAACAATGAAGGATGATATGGATATGTAAATACTGTGGACATTATAATGAAGATATGAACAGTAATTGTGAAGAGTGTGGCAAATAGATAGAATGAGGAATGAAAGATGGCAGTGATATATAATATAATGCCTTTGTTAACTGTTATAATCAATTAATGAAATGGTTGGGAGAACCAGAGGAAAATCTAAATGAACATAGTAGAGTTAAAGAATTATACCAATAATTAATCAGAAACAACCCTTCTAACGCATTTTCTTTCTTTATTCAATAGTTATTTAAACGAATTTTTCATTGTAAAATTAACGATTCGGAGGGATTAAATGGGAGCAAAATACGTTTATACCAAGCCAATGCAGATACCACTTTTTGAAGAGCAGGAAGACGGCAGTCTAAAACAGTATCAGCCAGAAGAATCCTGAAAGTAATAGCAATGTTGAAATGAAATCAGCCCACCTACAATAACTGGTTTTGTTACAAATGTAGCAATATTTATTTTATACCAAACATTTATATTAAATCACCTTATAACAATTTTTCCAGATGTTTTTCTGGGGAGGTAAAATAATGAAAAAGAAGATATTAGGAGTTTTTGTATGTACGCTGTTGATTGCAACCAGTATAGCGACGGCGAATGGCGAAGAAGATATTGTTCCGTCAGAGCGGGTAAGAGTAGAGGAAATAAGCCAGATCGGAGAAGATATTGTTCTAATCTTCTCGGATGACTTTAACGACAACTATCTAGACCTAGAGAACTGGGCTGCCTTCGCTGTCCCGTCAGAGCGAGTAAGAGTAGAGGAAATAAACCAGAGGGTGGAAATTGACATAGAACATATTTATGGCCAGTATGGTAGCGGAGGCATTAACCTGCTCCAGGATTTCACTGGAGAGGGGATTTTCGAAGTAGACTTGCAAAACGGTTTTAGTTATAATTATTTGTATAAGTATTTGCGGTTATACGATGAAGAAGATAATTATAACGTTATGCTAGAATTTTTCGATTGGGGACCTATAGGGATTGCGATGATGACGCCAGAACACCCGAATTGGATGAATACTATACTGTTCAATGGTGACCACAGAAATTGGAATTGGCTTTTTCATCTTAAATTGATAAGAAATTCTGATGGAACGTTTACAGGCATCGTTACGGACGAGTATGGTCACCATTTTGAGGGAACGACTTCTCTAACGGTTCCACTCGATGTTCCATTAAGACCTGGTCTAATTGCAAACAAATGGTTATATGGCTATCCTGATATGATTTTCTACGACAACTTCAAAGTCTACGGTATTCCTGAAGAGATAGAAGTCGACATCGATATTAAACCTGGCAGCTACCCCAATAGCATCAACCCAAAATCTAAAGGAAACGTACCAGTTGCTATACTGACCACCGATGACTTCGATGCAAGCGATGTAGGCCCAGCAACCATTGTTTTTCTTGATGCTACTCCAATCCAGTGGGCGATGGATGACGTAGACTTCGACGGCGACCTAGACATGATACTCCATTTCAAAACGCAGGAGTTAGACTTTGA
>JAGLML010000197.1 GCA_023140035.1 Thermoplasmatales archaeon | reverse complement strand
ATTATATGGCATGCATGGAAGTGGCCGAAACAAGAGATAAAACCTAAAAGTGGTTAACAATCATATCTTAGTATAACACCTGAATGTGACTAACAAGTGTTAACTCCCGAATATGCGACAGTACCGTTAAAATATATATGAGCTCACACAAATAGGGTTATCTTTATTAACCAAAAAGACTATAATATCTATTGAAGGGGTCAAATTAAAGAAATAAATTCTATAAGCTAATCTTTTCTTAACAGGTTTATTTCCTCCCCTTTGGCCCCTTTTATAATATCTCTCATGTACCATATTTTTAGAAAAGAAAAAAGCATAATTGTTACAGACGTTACAAATATATTTGTATAGTAAAATTTAAATAATCTTTAGATATATGATTATGTGTAGGAAAGGAGGAAGGATCTTCTAGAAACATTCTTCATTACATTTCTCCCTAATGAAGACTTTCCCTTCCTTCCACAATATTCCCTTCTAAACTATATTGCTTAGAAACGCTGTTTCTCAACACCTTTTTATCCTCCCACAAAAAACCACAAGAAGATTGTTTTCGACAATAGACGATAATATAATCGGTAATATTATATATTTAAAATTATAAGTATATTATTATGGGGAAAAATTGCAAGAAAACAGAAGATGAAAAAAAATTAGAGAATTATTATTTAGAGTTCTTAGGAAGCTACTAGATTTCAATCCCCTTTTACCCTCCCACAAAAACTAGGGGATTGGTTTTTTAAAGGAAGAATTGTTTATGTGTGGTGATCTATTATGTCAGCGGAATCAATTGCAAAAACTGTTGGGCTAGTGGTATTATCTGTAATCATGATAATATTCAGCTTTGTATTCAATGAACGGGGTGAGAGTAATGTATCACTTCTTCTATTATTTGTAGGCATAATTTTGGCATTAATCTTAGCAGCATCTTCATTTACCAAAAAATAGTCGGAATCGAATCCCTTTTTATCTTCCCCCAAAACCATGATTGGTTTTATAAAGGATTAATTATTTCATCAAAATAGTTATATGAAGAATGGAGGAGACAAATTATGAAAAGAAAATGTGTAGGACTTATACTGGGTGTGGCACTGTTGGTAGGAGTGATGAGTGGTTGTATAGAAACCCCAAAAGAAGAAGCTAAGGTAAGTTTCACCGAGATTAGAATTGGCGATATGCCTACTGATGAGTTCAAACACATTAATGTTACCTTTTCCGAAGTTAAACTTCATAAAAGCGGGAATGACTCAGGCTGGGTTAACTTCTCCATGGAGCCTGTAACTGTTGATCTTATTTATCTTCACATCAATAATCTTACAGAGCAACTTGTTGAAAAGGAGATTGATATTGATAATTATACTAAACTGTGGATTACTGTCGACAATGCAACTGGTGTGTTAAATGAAACAGGTGAGACAGTATACTTTGATGTTCCTTCTAAGACGTTGAAGATTCAACATCTGTTCAAACTAGAAGAAGGAAACAATGCGATTACGGTTGACATTGATTTAAACGATTCAATTCTCAATTATGGTGGCGGCGAGAAATATAAATTATTACCAGTGATAAGTAGCGTTGAACATCATCATAAGGACATGCTCCAGTTTCGTGAACACAACCGGAGTAAGATAAGAAATATGGTGGAGAACCGAAAACCTGCCATTGACATCGTTGTAAATGGAAGCAGAGGTAAACAGGTTAATGTTAATGTCAATGAGACCATTATGTTTAATGCCTCTGGCACCTATGATGTCGACGGTGATGTCATGACTTTTGTATGGAATCTTGGCGATGAGACTAATAGGACAGGAAGGATAGTTACCCATAATTATACAGAGAAGGGGACATATCATGTGCTTCTTACAGTGAGTGACGATGAATTAGAAGATACGACAACGATAACTGTTACTGCTAAACAAAAAAGTGACCAGGATAATGGACCTGGTTAAGATAACTGCTAATCTCCAATATTCCTCTTATCCCTTTTTACCCTCACAAAAACTCATGGAATTGGTTTTTTAAAGAAATAATAGGTATGAACTTTTAGTTTGGGGGAAAAAATGGCGAAGAAGTGTGAAAAATGTGGAAGGACGATGACTAAAATATATCGTCATCACCACCGTGAAAGTAAGAAATGGATCAGTAAACTAGTAAACGAAATAACAGATAGTAAGGGAGATTTGGAGTTCGTGATTAAATCTGGACACTGGTATTACACTATTTGGTATTGCCCTCATTGTGATACTGTGTCAAAACCTAAATAATTCAAAAATATCTATAATTAGATAACTCTCCGATACAACATTTTTCAACGTAAACCTCTTTATGTAACAGGATATAGATAAATATATTTTAAAACATCAACCAAATAACGTCGTTTTCAATCCATTTTTATCCTCCGACAAACCAAATCATTAGATTGTGGAAATGAAAATGGGGGAAGAGAGAGGAGGTCAGGAAAGGA
>JAGLML010000196.1 GCA_023140035.1 Thermoplasmatales archaeon | reverse complement strand
TAATCAATCGATAAATTTAAATAGATACTTGTACAATTATTATATGGGAAAAATATGAAGAAGTTTATACCAATATTGATAGTAGGAGTTCTACTTATAAGTGGGCTCGGAGCTGTTGCTGCACCAAAAAAAGATGTTGAAAGCGAAAAACTAACTGTTACATTTAACCAACCAATAATTCAAAGTGAAGAGCAATTTGTAACAGTTAAAATTGATGAAGCCGATTCTTTTATCCTGAAACAAGGAAAACCAATGCTTCCAAGTTATGTTGAAACATTTGCATTTCCTTTTGGAACAAAAATTAAAAGTGTAACAGGCACGCCAGCTAACATTCAAATGCAAACTATTTCAAAAGATATAAAGCCAACACCAAAAGCAGTAATTGTAGGTCAAACTGTTACTGCAAGTCAAAAAGAAACTATAAATTACGGAACAGAACCATATCCTTCAAATTGGTTCGAATACGATGTGGGATGCGGACGTTACGATGGAGAGCTAAGTGTAATTGTAGAGGTAGAAGTTAATCCAGTTAAATATCATCCAGTAGATAAGATAATTGAATGGGCTAAAGAAGTAAACATTGTAATCGAATATGATCCAGCAGTTGGAACAATGTCATTTAATGACGATTACCAGCTTGTTGTTATTGGTCCATCTGAATTTAGCAGCCAACTTAGCCCTCTGATTACCCATAAAATCGGTAGAGGAGTTACAGCTAAATTTGTAAGTTTAAATGATATTTATAGTGGAACCTACTTCCCAGCAACAGGAAGAGACAACCAAGAAAAAATAAAATATTTCATTAAAAACGCGATTGAAAATTGGTCTACAGGTGATGTTCTATTAGTAGGCAGCAGTTCGAAGTTACCAACAAGAACCGTACATATTTATATTGATTTAAGTCCAGATCCTCCTGATAACGAAATCTTTGTAAGCGATCTATATTATGCAGATATATATGATGAATATGGTGCATTTTGCAGTTGGGATTCCAATGGAAATGATATCTTTGGAGAATACGATTGGAATGGTGAAACTGATGACGTAGATCTCCACCCAGATGTATACTTGGGGAGACTTGCTTGTAGAGATACAGGTGAGGTGACTACCATGGTAAATAAAATTAAAACCTATGAAAATACTCCGGCATATCAAGAAGATTGGTTCACAAATCTTGTAGTATGCGGTGGAGATTCATTTCCTGATAATAATGATGTTGATGAAGGGGAATATATTAACCAAATAGTAATAGATATGATGGATGGTTTTATTCCTGATAAACAATGGGTAACTAACGGTAAATTAACAGGCTATACCCCAACAGGCGTTAATTCTATAAAAAATGCCATCAATGACGGGTGCGGATTTGTTGACTTCTCTGGACATGGTAACACAAATATTTGGGCCACACATCCACATGATAATCATGGCACATGGGTACCAACACCACTTCCTGGAGGCATTAAGAGCACTCATATCCAAACACTTTCAAATGGGAATAAATTACCAATTGTTACTGTAGAAGCGTGTTCCACAAGTAAATTCGCCTCAGATCCCAATTGTTTCAATTGGGCATTTATGCATAATTCAAATGGTGGAGCTATTGGATCATTTGGAGCAACTGCACTTGGCTGGGGCTATATAGGATCAGGTGTGTCGCAAGGATTAATTGGAAAAATGGGTTTAGACACATTCAGAGCTTACAAGCTAGATGATGCGATAACCTTTGGAGAAATGTGGGCAAAAGCTCTTGAAAGATACATAACACCAAGCATGGATGCTATGGACATTAAAACAGTTTCAGAATGGGAACCATTCGGCGATCCAACACTTGCAATTGGAGAGGAATCAGATCCACCTTATAAACCAGATAAACCAGACGGTCCTGCATCTGGAGCAACTGGACAAGAGCATACTTATACTACGTCTACAACTGATCCAGATGGAGATGACATTTACTACATGTTTGACTGGGGTGACGACACAACCAGTGGCTGGCTTGGACCATATAATAGTGGGGCAACGGCATCAGGGGGAAAAACCTGGGAAATTCAAGGAACATACGAAGTAAAAGTAGTTGCAAAGGACGACCATGGCAAACTTAGCAGCTGGTCAGATCCATTAGATGTCACGATGCCAAGAAACAAAGCTTTCTTCAACTCAATCCTACTGGAGATTCTAGAAAGAATCTTAGAGCGTTTTCCATTGCTAGAACAGATACTTTCCTCCATGCCAATTATTGGTGGACTTCTAGATATCTAAACAAACCCCTCTCTCTTTTTTCCTTTTTTTAATTCCATAGAGCAATTGGAAATGAAATCAGTCCACCTGCAATATTTGGTTTTGTGACAGATGTTGCAATAAAATATTATGAGAAATCCTTAAATACTAATTTTTAATCTACCTGATTTAAAGTTCTAATTGAACGAAAAGGAAAATTGTAAAAATGTATGGAGAAAACAGAGAAATGCACAAAGTAACTTGTGCAGA
>JAGLML010000195.1 GCA_023140035.1 Thermoplasmatales archaeon | reverse complement strand
CTTACCAAAAACATCATATTTTTAAAATCGAAACTTTTTCCTTGTTCAAATGAAAAGAACTGCTTTCAAAGGTGTCGGTATAAACATCATCCTCTTAGGAATTGTCAGTTTTCTTAATGACGCCAGTAGCGAAATGATCATGCCGATTCTCCCTTTATTCATTGTTTCTCTTGGAGGAACAGGCCTTATCATCGGCCTAATCGGCGGTATACGTGACAGTATATCAAGTCTGCTCAAAGTTATCTGCGGTTACTGGTCAGATAAAACAGGGAAACGAAAAATATTTGTTTTCTCAGGCTACCTAACATCAGCATTGTTTAAACTCTTATTATCATTCTCAACTATATGGCACCATATCCTTCTATTCGGCGGATTAGAACGTGTCGGAAAAGGGATTAGAACAGCGCCACGAGATGCAATCATAGCAGATTCAATGCCAGAAAAACGAGGGAAAGGATTTGGTATACACAGGGCACTAGATACTGCTGGCGCAATTCTCGGTTCAGTCTTGGTACTTCTCTTGATTTGGTTTATTGCTGTCGACTTTAATCTAATAATTCTCATAGCAGCATTTATTGCGTTTTTTTCACTCATACCCCTGTTATTAGTGAAAGAAACAAAGAGAAAACCACAGAAAATTTCATTTAAAGTAAGCCTAAAAACACTTCCAAAACCACTTAAACTATTCCTCATAATATCAGGTATCTTCTCGTTAGCGAATTTCAGCTACATGTTTTTCATATTGAAAGCACAAACTTTTTTCACTGGAGAATGGTCTGTTGCAGCTCCTATCCTTCTGTATATCTTATTCAACATCTTCTACGCTATTTTTGCAATTCCATTTGGCTCTCTCTCAGATAAAATCGGAAGAAAAACAGTTCTTATATCTGGTTATCTTTTATTTTCTGTTACAACATTGGGATTTGCATTTCTCTACTCACTAGCAGGATTCATCGTATTATTCGCACTGTATGGAATAGTATATGCCATCCTTGATGGTAATCAAAGAGCATTAGTGTCTGATCTATCATCAGAAAAACTCAGATCAACTGCGCTAGGAACATACCACACAGTAACAGGTCTTATAGCGTTACCATCAAGTTTAATTGCAGGTATGCTATGGGAGACGATTAATCCAAATATTACTTTCCTATATGGATGTATAGTCAGTCTACTGGCTGTTACAATATTTTTATTGTTCAAAAAACACTTTCAATGAACTATCTCAAAGTCCCCCTATTTTGAAGCTCGGTATAGATGTAGATATTTTATAATCTTATTAATTCCTGGTTGGTGCTATTATCCTTATAACCTTGCTCGCCAATAAATAATATTATTGAAAAGGGAGAAAAAGTCACTCACATTGAAGCGGCGATTGAACAAATGTTCGTTTTTCTTTTCTCCCTTCCTATTTTCATGATACTTAAAGATCGGTTGGTGCCAATTTCGCTAAAACTATTGTTTCTCTCCCGAAAATCGTTCGTCAGATAGATATAATTCCTACTTCTTTCATCTTATCATAATTCTCTGGATGCTTTTCAAAATATGCATGAACCGGCTCAAGAATCTTATTCACATAACTTGCTGTAGCGTTCTTTAAATCAAGAGGATGAAGACCACCAACAAAAGCATTTTCCAGATCCTCATAAGCATTAAACTCTAGATTTCCACCAAACTTTTCAGGCCGTTCAACCAAAAATGTTTCACCTTTTAACTCGGGAAAAACGACATACTTACAGATCTCCAACACAGGGTTTCCTTCAACCTGTTTCTCAGGACAAAACGCTTTGCTCATTTTCTTCTTCACGCTATTGGCACCATCATGTATCGAAAGCATGGCGTCAGGTTTGCTCTTACTCATCTTTGCTTCAACTGGATCCATACGTCCACCAGCCTGCAAACCAGTTAACAATGGTGTATGCATGGCAACAGGAGTCTTACGACTAAGTTTTTTAGAAATTTCTCTAGCTAACATATGTGCACGACGTTGATCCATCCCGCCATATGCGACATCCAGATCAAGATAAAAAATATCAGAAACCTGCATGGCCGGATAAAAGAGCTTTGACAAATCCTTCTCTGCCTCCTCTGCACTTCTACCCATGATATCCATCGCACGTTTAACGCGTGCAACAGACATAGATTTAGCTGTTCTAAATACAAGTCCCCAGTACTTAGGATCGCTTATATAATCACTGGCATACACAAATTTTACTCTGTCCTTGTCAACACCCATGGAAGCAAAACAATCTTCCATATACTTTCCACAGAGTTTGATTTTTTCGATGTCTCCACCAAGTTTGTCATTAATATACGCATGCCAATCAGCAAGAAGCACTGTAAAATCAAACCCACAATTAATAAAATCCTTGATCTTATTTGTACAAATCTTCCAACCAATATGAACCGAACCAGACGGCTCAAAACCAATATATGCCTTTGGCTTTTCTTTGTTTAGAACATTCTTAAGTTCCTCTATTGTCACGATCTCTTCAACATTGTTTGTCAATATCTGTAATTT
>JAGLML010000194.1 GCA_023140035.1 Thermoplasmatales archaeon | reverse complement strand
CCAAGTTGCATTTTTTCTACTCCAACATTCCTTTTACTTCATCTACAATATCGGCATCGCTTTCAAATCGTTTAACCTTATCTGTAGCCTCTTCTTCAGATGAGTCGATGAACGAAATACCCCTTTTAGCTAAAAGGGTACCTTGAACAGATGTGGTTTTTGACAGATAAATTTTTTCTCCCGATACATTACCAACAACATGAGTATGTTCACCAATATTGACCTCGCCATTTGCAACAACATTTCCATGTATTTTTACCTTTTTTCCACAAAAGACATTTCCTTTTGAATTCAATGTACCATAAACATTGGATTTGTCATCAACATAAATGTCTCCTTTTATATCATAATTCCCGAGAACCTTGCATTCTTTACCAATGCGAAGACCACAATCTACCTGTGATTTTGAGAGACCAATGATTGAGTTATTAGGAATAAAGAGAAATGATTCTGAAATAGGTATGGTTTTTCCATCATTTTGTTCAAGTTCTTCAAGTAATCGATCTATTTCTTCACTATGACCCATCTTTAAAAGCTGTAATAGATATATAAAAATATATATAACGACAGGTATTGGGCTACGAATGTTTATCCAACCCTTCGCTTCAAAGCCGTTTTTTATCTCCACACTATCTCCAACATCAAGGTCTCCTTTTAGAGAGAGTTTTCCTTTCACTTTAACCTTCTCTCCAAGATATACATTTCCTCCACTTTGTATATCCCCACTTATTTCCGAAAATATATCTACCCTAACATCGTTTGTTGCATGCAGATTCCCGCCTGTGATTACATGCTCTCCAATAAATATTCTACCGTTGGTATTGATGCTAAATTGAAGCAAGCATCTATCTCCAATTACCACATCTCCGTTTGTAGAAATAATACGTTCCTCAAAATTGGTTTTATCTGGAATTACTAGTGTTTTTCTGTCGAATGCCATCGCTATAGTGGTATCACATATCGCATTATAAAGTAAGCGGAAAGCTCCTAAAGAAAAATTGAAATACGGATGTAATATATCTGCATAAATCTAAATCTGATTAAAATATATATATGATAATCGTATATAAGGAACTTTTGTAAACGGTGGCAAAATTGACTAAAAAACAAGGGGAATCAGAAGAACAAAAAAAGGAAAAGTTACCTTCCATAAAAGAATGGATAAAAAAAATCAAATTCAAAACCACGGAAGAAATCGAAGTTCCTGAACGTCTCTTGGATCAAGTAATAGGACAAGATAAATCAGTTGATATTGTTAAAAAGGCTGCAGAGCAAAAACGTCATGTAATGCTTATAGGCGATCCAGGTACTGGAAAATCCATGGTAGCAAGAGCCATGACTGAGTTTTTACCGAAGGGGGAGCTAGAAGATATTATTGCATATCCCAATAACGAGGATACAAATACCCCACACATACGTGTTGTCCCCGGTGGAAAGGCAAATGAGATAGTAAAAGCCCAGAGAACCGAAGCAAAAAAGAAGTTGGAACAACAAAATAGTCTCATTCTTACAGTTGTTCTCATGATTGTGGGTTTATCATTATTTGGTGCTATAATCACAGAGCATTTTGAGTATGCTATTTTCGGTATAATTGCTGCCGTTATGATTTATCTTATCGTAGCAAGAGGAGGCTTAACTCAAAGAAGAGGGCTGCAACAGATTCCAAAGATATTGGTTTCTCATGATAAGGACGAGGCTCCTCCATTTATAGATGCAACAGCTGCACATTCGGGTGCTTTACTAGGGGATGTCAGGCATGATCCTTTTCAATCAGCTGGACTGGAGACGCCTCCACATCAACTTGTCGAAGCAGGCGCCATACATAGAGCACATAAGGGGGTTCTATACATTGATGAAATTAACACACTTAGCCTACCATCTCAGCAACATCTCCTGACGGCAATACAGGAAAAAAAGTTTCAAATTACCGGTCAATCAGAAAGAAGTTTTGGAGCAATGGTAAAAACAGAGCCGGCGTCGTGTGACTTTATCTTGGTTTCTGCAGGGAATTTGGATGCACTGAGAGGAATGCATCCTGCTTTGCGCTCTAGGATTAGAGGATATGGTTATGAAGTCTACCTGAATAGCATTATGGATGACACAGATGACAACAGAGAAAAACTTGTTCGTTTTGTTGCTCAAGAAGTGAAAAAGGATGGGAAAATCTCTCATTTCAATAAAGAAGCTGTAGCAGAAATAATCCATGAAGCACAGAGAAGAGCAGGTAGAAAAGGAAAACTTTCTCTAAGGTTAAGAGAACTAGGCGGACTCATAAGAGTTGCTGGTGATATTGCATTTGATAAAGGAGATAAGATAGTAACTCAGGAACATGTTATTGAAGCTAAAAAAACAGCACGATCACTAGAACAGCAGGTAGCGGATAGAGCCTTAGAGTCGCAGAAGAGTTATCGTTCATTTAGAACGACAGGAAAAGAAGTTGGAGCGGTAAATGGGCTCGCTGTGCATTCTGCTGATCCCTCCATGAGCGAGTTTTCTGGATTAGTGCTCCCCATTGTAGCAGAAGTTACTCCCGC
>JAGLML010000193.1 GCA_023140035.1 Thermoplasmatales archaeon | reverse complement strand
TCATAGTTTCAGTTATTTCGTCTTTTGTTTCTTCTGTTGTAATATAGGTTACGTTTTCTATGGTGGCAATTTGTTTGACCAATATCTCAATACTACTCCCAGGGGATCCAAGAAGTACTGTTGTAAAGCCGTTGGGTATACCGCCTTCTAGCAATCTATCCAATTTGTCTATACCACTACTGATGACCCCTTCTTTTTTGTCCAAACCTATGTCAATAAACGATTCTTCTACCATTGTATCCATAAGCCTTCATAATTTTTTCGTAATATCAAAGGAGGATTTCACTCGTTCTCGCTCAAATCTGTCCTTGAACAATGCGTTGGTTTTAAAAATAAATTCGGTCATTGGCCTACCTTCTGTCTCTGCTATATCTCCCATAAGCAATTCTCCCCGGGGGAACGCACTTAACAGCAGACTACGCATAAATCCATAGGTGAAGAGAGATGCCACGTGAGGCTCATTTGTAGTTTCATGCAGCGGACATCTTGTCATCAACGATTTTACTTTATCATTCGCTATTTCGGAGAAGGTAAAGGCATTCCCAAGTGGATTGAAGACATGTTCAACTGTTGAACTGAGCCATTCTTCCATTGTCCATTCTTCTGGTTTTTCTTTAATCAAATCTGCAAATAATCCTCTACCAAAAGCCTCTCCCGTCTGCATCACTGTTTCCAAATTGCCGTTTGTGTCAAGTAATCTCCCAAGTGCAACGTTGAATGCAGTATCTCTCCTCCTTGCTATCTCTCCAACTTCATCTGGTTCGTTCATCCAAATAGTGCGACCATTAGATTCTCTCTCTTTTAGCGGCTTTTCCATGGTCCCATTTCCATTAATCTATGAAAGAATCGCGCAATACCACTATCTTATCGTTCATCTGTAACAGCTTGTGGGCATCCACTTCTTCTTCTATCACAATCGATATAATGTGAATGTTTTCTGATCGTGCTCTGTTCATCAAAAGAGAAACAAACTCCCTGACTATTCCCGAATCGTTATATATTACCAGAGAGCTTAAGGAGTCAATAACTACATATCTTTCCACATCATGTTCAATTCCCTTAAAGACGTTTATTATTTCGAGCGCTACTTTTTCAAGCATTGTCGGGCTTTCAATATAGTTACACTCTTTATCATATTCATATGCCGATATACCCGAAGAACGGGAAATACAATCGATAAATCTGATATTCTTATTTTCATACGCTTTTTTAAAATTATCAGAAATATGTTTAAACGTATTACTTGCTGTTACAAATGTCCAGACTTCGTTTGGTTTAGTATTCATAAAGCTAAACAAAGCCTGTAACAAATCATTATGCCTATTTTCGGGTACTTGTATACCAACCGATTGATTGACTTTTATTGCTACAGATATTCTTTCCTTCAGTCCTTCAATAATTGCGTCTGTCATGAATTTATCCTCCTACAATATCACCTTATCCTTGGGCACATCCAAACTTCTCAACGATGAATGAACCTTTTCCATTAATACCGAGTCAAAGTCTGATGATTTTAATAGGGGTATGAGCTCAATGCCTCGTTCAGCAGAGATACTCATTACAAATTTTGTTCTCGAGTGAGCAGTCCCTCTCATTTTTACGATCTGAAGTGTCCTGATCAAATCTCCTCTTCTATCAATGTCTCCAACAAATATGATACCATCTGAAATAAATTCTTCTATTTCATATTGGGAAAATTTGTATGTTTGTGGTGGAACTTCAGATGTTAACATCGTGGTACAATTCATAACTGCGAGAGAGGTTCCAAGTTTGAAAATAAAGTCTCGAATCATCTCTCTTGTTTGCAGTCGATAACATAATGCGGTTATCGAATCTATTACCAATCGTTTTACATCAAGTTCATTAGCAATATCTTTTAAAATGTCAAGCAATGCTCCGGCGTCTTCAACAGTATATTTCTCTGCATCGAGTCCCAAACGTTCGCTGATGATTCTCAAATCAATGATATTTACCATCCCTGATTCTATAAGCTTCTTATCATAGAAACTAAATCCTTCAAGGTTTTTTGTCAGTTTAAATAGTGGCTCTGTGATCGTGAAGAATACACCACGCTCACCCTTTTTTGCTCCTTCGAATAAATATTGCATACATAACGTTGTTTTTCCAGAGCCGCTACATCCAGTAAGTAAAACAGTACTACCATTTGGAAAACCCCCGGACATCTGGATATCAAGTTCTTCTATACCTGTACTACATAATTCTATTTCTGTCATAGCCATCTCCTCTAATGGAAATTAATCCTCTTTAATAATGAATACAGTTACCTATTATAAAACTTAAGGTCTTAAAATGCAGGGGAAGTGATACGAACTGGGAGTTTAAATCACATATAGTCACGCCCGCATCAGGATGCAAACCTTGGATCTACTAGTGGATTATGCTTTTTCTATCTGTTGACATGATACTATTTTTGGTGCTTCGAATCGTTGAAAATATCAAAGATATTTTGAGGTTTCTGCCGTTATATCTCAAAAGCAGTTTTATAAAACATACCGTTACAACCCTGCTTAACTCATAAATCGTGTTAATGGTTCTCAGAGCTGTAATTTTTATACTATTTTTTATACTCATT
>JAGLML010000192.1 GCA_023140035.1 Thermoplasmatales archaeon | reverse complement strand
GCAAGATAATTGTGGCATATACCTACAATAATAAACCTATTACGGCAGGTGATTTGAAGGCTGTAGGAGCAATGACCGTTCTTTTAAAAGATGCAATCAAACCAAATCTCGTTCAAACCGTGGAAGGGGTACCAGCCTTTGTACATGGTGGTCCTTTTGCAAATATTGCACATGGAACAAACAGCCTTGTCGCTGACATGATGGGGTTAAAGCTCGTAGATTATTTTGTTACAGAGGCCGGTTTTGGTTCAGACCTTGGTGCAGAGAAATTCTTTGATATTGTTTGTAGGACAGGAGAACTAAAACCAGACGCAGCGGTGCTTGTCGTGTCCATGAGAGCACTAAAAAGAAATGGAAATGGAACAGATATTAACGCTTTAAAAAAAGGCTTGTCAAATCTTGAAAAACATCTTGAAAACATTTCTTTCTACAAGGTTCCTACAATAGTTGCAATAAATCATTTTATTGACGATTCTGAGGAGGAGATTGAAATCGTTGAAAGCTTTTGCTGTTCAAAAAACGTGCCTGTGGCAGTAGTTGATGTATGGGAAAAAGGCGGAGACGGCGGTATTGAACTCGCAGGAAAGCTTGTAGATTTAATATATAATCATTCATCAAACTTTAGATTTCTTTATGATCTTAATCTTTCCGTTAAAGAAAAGATTGAAACTATTGCCAAAAAAATTTACGGAGCTGGAAGGGTTGTTTACACCGTTGCTGCAGAGAAAGATATCAAACTTTGTGAAGAAATAGGGTTGGACAAGCTCCCAATATGTATTGCAAAAACTCCCTATTCTTTATCTGATGATCCACAGCTTCTTGGAAGACCTGAAGGCTTCAAGATTACTGTACGAGAAATAAAATTTTCAGCGGGAGCGGGGTTTTTGGTACCAATGACAGGGAAGATTACAACGATGCCTGGACTGCCAGCTAAACCTACGTCAGAAATGATGGACATAGATGATAAAGGCAATATTACTGGATTATATTAGAACTTTTACATAACACTTTAATCATGATTAAATAGCGACTTTTATATATCGAATTATCATATCATTAATTAGTTTGGGAGGTAATTTATGAGCGATGAGGATATTCAACCTTACATAGATGATATTCTAGAGGCCATTAGTGATAGTTCTGAAAAAGTAACTAGAGAAGAGTTAGAAAAAGAATTTAAAAAATTTCTAGAATATGGGGTACCTCTGAATCATGCAAAACAAACTCTTATAAAGAAGTTTGGTGGAAGTTATGTGTCCCCATCTACAGAACGGACACTTGTGGTTGACCTTAAGCCAAACCAGAATAGTGTGAATTTGCTATGTCGCGTAATAACTATCAATCCAAAAGATGTAACTATTAAGGGAGAAGAACGAAGGATTTTTTATGGAATACTAGCAGACGAAAGCGGAACAATCTCATTTACAGCCTGGACTGATCTTGGGATAGAAAGAGGAACTGTTATTGAGATTTCAAATGCATATACAAGAGAATGGCAAGGTGACACAAAGTTAAACCTTGGGGACAGAACAAAAGTTGAAAAAACTGATGAATCAAAAGTTCCTGAAAGTAGTTTGGAACCTAAAGAGTATAAAGTGAAGGATTTAAGATCTGGTCTTGGTGCAGTAGAAGTTACTGCAAGGATCCTTGAAATAAACGAACGAGAAGTAGAAGTTGATGGTCAAAAGAAGAGTGTATATTCAGGAACTCTTGGTGATGAGACAGGAAAAGCACAATATACCTCATGGCATGACTTTAAATTAAAAGAGGGGGATGTTGTAAAGATATCTGGTGGATATGTAAAATCCTGGAAAGGCATACCACAGTTGACGTTTGATGAAAAGGCCACTGTAGAAAAAGTCGATGCCAGCAAGATATCAAAAAATGATATAAAAATACGGAGATTGCCCCTCCATGAACTGGTAGAGAGGTACGGTGCATTGGATGTCGAAGTGGAAGGAACAGTCATTCAGATAAGAGAAAGATCTGGGTTAGTACAAAGATGCCCTGAATGTAATCGTGTTCTGCAAGGAAGTGATTGTAGTATTCATGGAACTGTTAAAGGAGTATCAGATTTACGAATTAAACTTGTTATTGATGATGGTACCGGAGCAGTCAGTGGAATTATTAATAAAGATTCAACTGAAAAACTCCTTGGAAAAACACTCGATGAATTGGCAAAAATGCTTGAGAAATCAGAAGATAAAAATATTATTGTTGAGGAAATAAACAATACGCTTTTTGCACATAGGATAAATCTCCAAGGAAATGCACTTGGAGATGAATTTGGCATAACGATTATTGCAAAAGATGCAAAACTTGCTGATATCGACGTCGAAGCTGAATCTGAAAAATTATCTAAAGAGTTGGAGGAATTACAATGAAACGTCAGCCTGCTAGGAGAATATTTGCAGGAGAGTATAATGATTCGACAGTTGAAATAAAGGGATCTGGAGAAAAAACCCCTTCTTATGTTGTGACTCCTCTTGGAAGTAAGGTTAACAGGTTATTTGCTATAGGCGTTTTAACAGATGTGGAGAATGTCTCAGAGGATGGAGAATTCGTACGGGCACATATTTCTGATCCTACAGGCGTTTTTACTTTATATTCCGGGCGACA
>JAGLML010000191.1 GCA_023140035.1 Thermoplasmatales archaeon | reverse complement strand
GTCAGAGTACTAGCGGGTAGGATAAAAGACGGTATGAGACTTATGAGAGATGATGGAAAGGTTATAGGTTCCATTAAAGGTATTCAATCTGAAAATAAACCAATTGAAGAGGCATTACAGGGACAAGAAGTAGCTATCTCAATAGATGGCGTAACAGTTGGAAGACAGATCAAAGGAGAGGATATTTTATATACGGCTCTCCCGGAAAACGATGTAAAGAAACTCAAAGAAATGGATGTTTTGAATGCCGATGAAAAAGATGTTTTAAATAAAATTATTGAAATTAAAAGAAAAGCTAACAAATTTTGGGGTATGTAACCCTATAAAAACACTAATAAATGGCATCTATATACGGATACCAGAAATGACATCTATTAAAGAAATCAAAGAAGCTGAAACAAAAGCACTTCGGTCAATAGAAAAAGCAAAAAAAGATGCTGAAAAAATAATAGAGAAAGCAAAGAATAACGCTGAAAAAGAAAAACTAAAAATTATAGAAGCCGTCCAAAAAAAGGCCAAAAAACTCTGCGAAAAAGCAGAAGAAAATGCAGAAAGGGATATCAGTATAATCAAAAGCGATTGTAAAGAAGAAATTTTGAAGATAGAAAAAACCGCTAATAAGAACATATCAAAAGCTGTTGATCTTATTGTACGAGAGGTCCGAGAGGGGGAATAAAAAATATTATTTCCAGCTAAAATGAAGAAAGTTTCATTAATTGTCTATCAGGATTATGTAGAGGATGTTATAAAGACACTTCATGAAGCTGGCAAGGTTGAGATCATCGATATATCAAAAGAAGCTCCGTTAACTTTGGAAGAAGCTGAAAAAGCTGAAATGGATCCAGAAGCAGGTACATGCACAAACTATGAGCTAAGATTTTCCAGATTAATAGATATTTTAAGTAAAACCAAAAAATCTCCTTCGGGTATAAAGGCAATGCTTCATCCACAATTGCCTGAGGTAAAAAGTGTTGAAGATCGTTTTTTGGATGAACTTTACTCTTATGCGGAAGGTATCCTCAATGAGATAGAAAAAAATATTTTGGTTTACGAGGAAAACTTAAAGAAATTGGATGAACAAAAAGAAAAAATTGATATTGACATAGAACAGGTTTCGTTTCTTAAGGATTTTAAATTGGATATTTCAGATATTGGTGTATCAGACTATGTAGTTATTGTTGCCGGTAAAACACCTGAGTTATCGCCCATAGAAAAGGAAATTGAATCACTAGATTCAGCAGCATTGTATTCTAAACAGTTTGGAAGTGGTAAAAAATGCGAATGGGTTGTAGTAATTGCCGCTCACGTATCTGAACAAGTGAAAATAGAGAAACTATGTCGAGAAAAAATTACATTGTTTGATATTCAACATCTTTCTGGTTCTCCTAAAGATATTATAAAAACACTTAAAAAAGAAAAAACGAAAATAGGAGATGAAAAGAAACAAATTCTTTCTAAGTTGAGCGACTATGCTTCAGAAAATTTACATGATTTACTGGCTCTCAGGGAAGAAATTCGGCTTGAAAGAGTAAGAAAAGAGATATCAAAGAATTTTGCAAAAACAGATAGCACTTATGTAATAAAGGGTTGGGTTCTGGAAAAGAACGAAGATGAGTTAAAATCTTTAGTGACCAGTGTTTCAAAAGGTTATGCTGTTTATAGTTCTGAAACCCCTTCCGTCAATCCAGATAATCCGCCTACTTACTTTGAAACACCTAAATGGGCAGCTGCTTTCAAAACCTTTCTAGATATGTTTGCAACTCCCAAATACAATGAGATAAACCCCACAATTATTATGGGTATATTCTTCGTATTGTTTTTTGGTATCATGCTTGGAGATGCTGGTTACGGTCTCGTAATCTTATTTCTTTCATTGTTTGGATATGTTAAGTTTTCAAAATATAGTGAAATGATCAAAAACTGGTCATTTATGGGGATGTGGCTTGGTTTGACAACCGCAGTTGTAGGTTTTTTAACGAATAGTTTTTTTGGGGATTTCATACCACGTTTCGTTTATCATAACCCAAATCAACCTCTTTATAGTGTAACGCTTGGGGGCGTACACCTACCTATTGAGCCTCTTCGTGATCCTCTCATCATTTTGACGATAGCACTCATATTTGGTTTGATCCATCTTAATCTTGGTATTTTATTGGCTATCTATCAGTCCTACAAAAACAGAGAGTTTAAGTTACTAATCACAAATCATTTCTCATGGGTACTACTCCAAATCGGTGGAGGGCTACTCATCGGAGATTCCCTACTCCACCTATTGGACCTAGGGACAGTTGAATTTTACTTCTCAATTGTTCTCGTGGTTATAGGTCTCATTTTACGACTTATGCATGCTGGTCCACTCGGTTTCTTTGATGTTACTGGTTTTGTTGGTGACTGGCTTTCATATGCTCGACTTCTCGCACTTGGCCTTGCAACGGCAGGCATGGCACTTGCATTTAATATTGTTGCAGAGTTATTTGCTAATATGATTCCAATTGAAATTATTGGTATAACAATAATGGTAATTTTACTTGTAATATTGCATGTGATAAATCTAGGGCTTCAAACTCTTGGCGCTGGAGTTCATTCACTAAGACTTCAATATGTTGAATTTTTCAACAGATTTTATGAAGGGGGCG
>JAGLML010000190.1 GCA_023140035.1 Thermoplasmatales archaeon | reverse complement strand
CTTTTTCTGTTTTATTGTATAACTTTTGGGATAATCATAAATATCACCTATCAATACACTGATATTCAGATATGAATAAACTACTCGCTTGGCTTAGAATCATTCGCCCCCCAATCGTCATGATAAGTTGCATAGGGGCTTTAATTGGGGCACTTAATGTCTCTTCATATATTAATGATGGAATTATCAAACTCTCGTTATTTCAGATCTCCATGATTATTATTGGAGCTGCTTTTCTTTCAGCAGGCCTTATGATCCACAATGATGTAACTGATTTAAAATCGGATAAAGTAAATAGGCCGCATAAACCACTTCCTTCAGGAAGAATAAGGACAAAAACTGCACAAGTGACTGGATTAATTCTCATGATTCTTTCTATTTTTATCGCTCTTCTTATTAATATTAATGATAACGGTCCGTTGAATTGGAAATGTGGAATTTTAACACTTTCAATTGTGATTGTAGGAGTGTGTTATAATCACTATGGTAAATATCATGGAATATTTGGTCACATTCTCGTTGCATATGGTGTAGGAGCCATTCCATACTGGGGTGCAATAGCGGTTGCACCTGAACCTGAGCACCTTTTCCTCATATTTCCACTTGCCCTCGCTCTTTTTATCCAAGAAATTGGTAGAGAGATAATGGTAAATGCTGGTGATTTTAATGGGGATTTAAAAGCAGGTTACAAAACCTTGCCAGTTTTGCTGGGTAGAAAAAAAGCTATGCATGTTGCTTTGATTTTTTATCTAGTATTTATTCCGATCTTTCCTATTCCCTATTTTGGTTGGATGGGTGCTGAAAAAGTATTTGGCCATATTTATCTAATAGGAGCAACTATTTTTGGCCTTTCCCTTCTTGTTACATGGATACTTACCTACAGAGTAGTTTTACAAAACGACGAAAAGAAGATTTGGAGTGCATTTGAAAAATACGAAAGGACTGGTACACGCATGATGGTATTATTCTTTCAGGCTATGCTCATTTTAGAGGCTTTTTACTAAGTTAATGCTCTTATATAATATTTGTAGAAAAAACCGATGCTTTCGGTCAAACCTGCAAATTATCTCAATTTTGAATACCTTTTTATCCTCGCCGTAACAAAGAAATTATCGTTTGGATTTTTCCTTATGGTAGAAATTATTTTTCCATGATTAATGTAGTTTTAAGGGTTTAAATCCCCGCCTTTTAAGGTGCCTCCATGTTTTACCCAGAAAACCTTTCTTTTTCTAGAAAACAATTGCGTCTTGGGTAGGCACACCCGCCCTTGGCGGGTGTCTTAGGGCTATTGGCATAGACACCGAACTTTTGCTGTTGGAATATAAACTAGCAAAATATCGTTTTAAGTTTTAAAAGGTAAAATTAGCATGTGTCTTTTACCTCCCGCATTCACCACCCGACACCCGCCAATTCAACAGTACAGTAACAGGCTCTTCTGGCTAAAAACAAAATTGGCAGTAATTATTGTACTAATTTCATCTCCACAATTACTCTATGGAATTAAAGAAAGAAAATGCGTTAGACTCTGCATATAGCGTTTTATTGATTAAAAAAGATGGTATGATAATTCTTGAATGATCGTGTTGCATAACCAGATAAGGTGAAAGCAACATGAAATGTAAATATTTTATTGGACTGGATGTCCATAAGGAAAAAACTTTTCTAGTGGTAATAGAATATACTCTTGAACGATAAGGATGGGATGCAGGATGAGTAAAGAACTTTTAGTTAAGATGAATGATAAGTTATTTAAAAAATTGGATAATCATGAGCTTAAGAGTAAAGATGTTATAGCTAAAGCATTACACCAATTTTTTGAAAATGAAGAGCAAGATAATGAAATTGTGACAACATTAAAAGAAAATTTACAGGGATTAGAAAAACAGAATGAATCCTTAGAAATAGATCATGCCTGTCTAATGCGAGAAAACAAAAAACTCCAGACGAGAATTGACGATTTAGCTCAAATGTACCCTTCTGCTGTAATACTACTTGGAAAAACACCTGAATCTCGACTACTTAGAAGAAATAAATGGTTTTTCAAAAAATAATTAAATCTAACCTCAATTTATTAAAGAAAAAAAGAAATTGATATAGATTTAATGATCTAAATCAATTTGTTCTTATTTTTTGCTTTTACTTTTTTCTGTCTTGAGTTGTTCTTCTGGAGTTTTATTTAATTCGTGTGATTTTTTTTCTTCTTGTGTTCTTGCTGCTATTAAACATCCCCTTGCCACTGAAAATAGCGGATCCTTGACATGCTTTATTTTCGCTAAATCAACTCGTAGCTTTGCTTCTCTTAATTTTTTCTCGAACAGTTCGAAAAATCCTTGTGGCTCAGCGCTTCCTCCTGCGATTGCAACTGGGAATGCTACTTTTGGCGGTGTTATCTCTGAAAGCTTTCGATCTAGATTTTTTATTACATAAGTCATTAGAGCATCATAGTAAACTGTTAGAGCACCTTCTATACTTCCCATCTTAACTTCTTTGTTTAATTTAGAAATTTTCTCCTTTGCATGTGTTACATGTTCTTTTGGCATCGCTGTTGCTTTTGCAACTTGTTCGTCAATCCAATCTCCACCTCTGCCTATGCTAAATGACATAAGTGGCGTGGCCAGATATGCGAGCGTTACATTTGTTA
>JAGLML010000019.1 GCA_023140035.1 Thermoplasmatales archaeon | reverse complement strand
GTAGAACCTAAAAACCTCAACGAGCTAAGATCGTGTTTCTTAACCCACTCATCGCCGTATCTCATAAGTAAACGAATAGCAGTTGGTGAAATGCCAAATGTTGTTATTTTATGCTTTTCGACAAGCTCCCACAACCTATCAGGGTTAGGATAATTAGGCGCTCCTTCGAAAATAACTATATTTCCACCGAAATTCTGAACACCTATGATCATCCAAGGTCCCATCATCCAGCCAATATCGGTTAGCCAGAAAAATACATCATTTTCTTTGACATCAAAATAATACCCAAGTTCTTTTCCTATCTGAGCAAGAGCCCCTCCATGGGTATGAACCGTTCCTTTAGGTTTACCTGTTGTTCCTGAGGAAAATATGATCATTGCATAGTCTTCAGAATCCATCTGCATTGTTTCACATTCATCTGATTGATTGGAAATGATATCTTCCCACCAAATATCTCTGCCGTCATTCCACGGAACTTCCATTCCAAGTCGTTTATAGACAACGACATGCTCCAAAGTAGATACTGTATCAACGGCTTTATCGACCTCTTTTTTAATCTCTATTGATTTGCCTCTTCTTATAGAACCATCGGCGGTAAGAAGAACTTTAGCTCCAGCGATATCTAACCGTGAGGCAAGCGCATGTCCACCAAAACCTGAGAATATTGGAATGCTTATCGCACCGATCTTGATTACTGCTAAAAATCCAATGATAACTTCAGGCACCATCGGCATATATATGCCAACTCTGTCACCCTTTGTTACGTCCAGTTCTTTTAAAGCATTTGCAAATCTATTAACTTCTTTGTACAGGTCATTATAGGTTAACTTCCGTACGTCGCCCTTCTCATTCTCCCATGTAATGGCGATATTATTTTTTTTATCAGATTTCACGTGTTTATCAAGACAGTTATAAGCTATATTGATTTTACCACCAATAAACCATTTAGTCCACTGAATTCCTTCAGAATCATCAAGAACCTTTTCATATGGCTGGAACCATTCAATGTCCAAATCTTTCATCACTGCATCCCAAAACCATTCGATGTCTTCAGCCGATTTCTTTATTAATTCTTCATAATCTTTAATATCATATTTTTTCATGAATCTCGTTATGTTTGCCTTCTCTACATACTCATTTGTCGGTTTCCACACAATTTTGTCCATACTATAACTCCCCTCAGTTCTCACAGGAAACGGCTGTGTATACTAAAAATCTTCGATAAAAGTTATGAGTAACTTTAAAGACTCTTTACATATCTCGGTATGGGATTATCGTGGACTTTGAAATGACTGAAGAGCAGAAATTATTTCAAAAAACTGTGCGAAAATTCTGTGAAAAGGAAATAAAACCACTTGCTTCGAAAATTGATAAGGAAGAGTATTTCCCATGGGATATGTACAAGAAAATGGGTAAACTTGGTCTTATGGGCATGACAGTTCCTAAGAAGTACGGTGGAGCGGGGATTGATAAGATCTGTTATATGATTGCTCTTGAGGAGATTTCACGTTTATGTGGGTCTACAGGGATAACTGTCGAGGCGCATAACACACTAGGTATTGGTTATATTTATGAGGCAGGTACTGAAGAACAACGTAAAAAGTATCTGCCTAGACTTACAGGTGGTGAAGCTTTTGCGGCCTTGGCAATCACTGAACCAAACGCTGGATCTGACGTAGGAGGAATTCAGACAACTGCGGTTATTGATGGTGATGAATGGGTGTTAAACGGGACTAAGCAGTTTATTACTAGTGGAGATATCGCTGAGGCTGTTATTGTGATGGCTAAGACTGATAAGACGAAGGGTACAAAGGGTATAAGTGCGTTTATTGTAGAGAAAGATACTCCTGGTTTTAAGGTTGGTCAATTGGAGGATAAGCTGGGGCTTCGTGGAAGTAGAACTGCTGAGCTCATATTTGAGGATTGTCATGTTCCTAAGGAAAATATTCTTGGTGAAAAGGATAAGGGTTTTTACGGTGTGATGGACACTCTTGACTGTGGTCGTACCGCTGTTGGTGCTATGTCCGTTGGCATTGCGCGTGGTGCTCTTGAGGATAGTATTGCATATGTGAAACAAAGGGAACAGTTCGGACGTCCGATTGGTAAATTCCAGGCGATTCAGTGGATGATTGCTGACATGGCAACTGAGATTGATGCAGCTCGTTTATTGGTGTATCGCGCTGCATACTTAGAGGATAATAATATGTCGTTTAGTAAGGAGGCAGCTATAGCAAAGTTATTTGCATCTGAGATAGCTATGCGTGCGACAAGAAACGCTATTCAGATTCATGGTGGATATGGCTATATGAGAGATCGTCCATTAGAACGGTATTTTAGAGATATTAAGCTTTGTCAGATTGGTGAGGGAACATCAGAGATTCAAAGGATTGTTATCGCAAAACGTTTAGGCCTATGAGATTACGTCATAAACTCGATTAAAACAGCATCTTTTAAAACATTATCAATGAAAGATAGATATAATAATATAAAACTAACTATATAAATCTCTATCTTTTGTTATAACGTCGATGATATTTTCGAGAGGATAAACAGTTTATAGTTATGATTACAATTTTGGTAACAGAACTTTTTTATACTATAAATTCTATTACTATATTGTGGTTGTATGAATAAAATAGATGAGTTCCTAAATAATTTTGAAAGTAAATATACAGTATACACCTACAGGAACATACTGAAACAGTATTTTGATTATCTCCAAACCGATCCAGAGGAATATTTCAACAATGGGAATGACTATGAGAAAGACGTGCAACAATACGCACAAAGATTGAAAAATAGACCACCAAAAACATTTGGTGTACACCTTACAGGAATAAAGATGTTCCTTATGGAGAACAAAGTAGAACTCCCACAACTATTCTGGAGGAAACTAATCAGAAGAAAAAAAGGTACAAGATCAGTTATAGAAGATGATGTACCAACATTACAGCAACTAAAAGCGATACTTACACATGGCGGAGCAAAAGAACGAGCATTTTATCTCACTCTCGCAAGTAGTGGTATGAGAATTGGAGAAGCATGTAAAATAAAGGTAAATGATGTTGATTTCAAAGCAGTACCAACGAGAATATCCATACGAGCTGAATATACAAAAACAGGTAACAAACGATATGTTTTCATATCTAACGAGGCAACAGAAGTATTGAGGGAGTGGCTTAAACAACGATCTGAATATCTGGAAAGGGCTGTTAGAAAGTCAAACATACCAGGGCAAAGCAAATCAACAAATGATCCTAGGGTTTTTCCATTTTCTCCTCCAATTGCACGAAGTATGTGGAATAGAATGATTGAAGATGCTGGTTATACAGAAACAGATAAAACACCAACAAGCAAGAAGCGGTATAGAATCCACCCTCATTCTTTGCGAAAAATGTTTAGAAGCAAGATGCCAAAAGAACTAGGTATTGATATAACAGAAGCACTTATGGGACATGAAGGGTATCTTACCGATGTCTACAGGAGATATACACTTGAGGAGTTGGCAGAAACTTACATGAAAGGAATGCATCTAGTGTCAATATTTGAAGCACAACCTGACCTTACAGGTGTACATGATGCAATGAATCAACTGACGACAGAAAATAAAGGGTTGCAAAAACAACTAAACGATCTCAGGATGGAACTACTAGAAGTCAAATTGAAACAAGTACAGGAACTACAAAGGAAAGAAAACCATTTATAAAAAATCTATAATATCTTCTATTGCCGAGAATTTTCTTAAAGGATTCTCTGATATTTCCGAACAACTAATATCTGAAGATGCCCTGAACATTCTTTCTAAATACGAGAGTAAAATAATTGAATTGGGGTAATCTAAATATGAAATTTTTTCCATCAAAATATGTCCAAGGGACAGCACCCCTTCTGATATATCGGTATACTTATTGTTTATTGGTACTTTAAAAAGTTCTGTAAAAATCTCCCCCACTTCTTCGTCATCTTCTGGATCGTTGGCCGTCTGAAATACACGCATGATCTCAAAATATAGAGAAAACATACAAAAATTAGCCATCTGTGTTTTTATGAAAGAAAAATTAAAAAATGGGGCAGATAAACCAAGGGTTTGTTCTATTTTTTCCGTTAGTTTATAAATAAGCGATCTAAAAACTTTATGTGAAAGAAGACTTTGTATTTTTCTCATTTCATCAGAATTTAGCATATCATCTTTCTCTTTCCAATGCCAATTTAAGAGATGAGGGTTTTTTACAATTTTGGGGAGAATATGATTTAAATCCTTACAAAAAACTTCATATAATGGTTCTGGATTTGAATAATAATACTGACGTTTATTTGCACGTTTCCCAGATTCAGGATTCGGATCTTTATAATCAACTCGTTTTATCCATTGATTTTTTTCTAGTTTTTTTATCTCTGGATATATCGCTTTGCTCTCTTCACCATAAATCTTTTTTGATATTTCTAGTTTATATCGTGGTCTACCATAGCATATTAGATAAATTTTTTCTCCTAAATCAGTTATTCTCTCCATATAAATCACCAAGTATAGTCAACTATTTTATTTTTTATTAAGTCACTTATTTTGATATACATTAAGAAATCATTAATATATAAGGCATTAATATAGTTTGCTATATGACTGAAAGAAAAGAAATAATTGGCATCACTATGGATAAAAAAACAAAGAAAAAAATTGATACATATGGAGAAGATCACGCACTTTCTAGATCTTCAGTAATACGATTAGCAGTTAATGATTTCTTCATACGTTTGGAGGACGTAACATGAATTTTTTAAAATACAAAGGGGCTGAGGATTTTCTCGATGATACAGGACTCACCGCTGAACAGGGTTTACAAGTCGTAGAAAACGAAATCACAAAACTCAAACAGGGGGTAACTGGCTGATTTTTGGAGGTTATTGAAATGAATGATGGATCGATTGATGAGGATTTTTTGAAATCTCTTTTTTTCTTCGCAGTTGTGATAAGATCTGATTATCCAACTATCCAAGAGTTGAAAGAATATCTTGCGAAACAAGGACTAGACGTAAAATTCCAGAAACTAAGCACTAATTATCTAAGAATAGTGGAGGGCAACCATGATTAATATTACCATGACAACCCTTTTTAAATGCTATCATTTATTAATAAATGCTAACATTAAATACCCTTCTTTTACCTATTTTTGTATAGCATTAAATAATAAATGTTATACAAAATTACTCACTTTAAAACGTTCTAAAATTATAGATACTCCTATTGAGATACAATATTTTGTAAAAAGAAGTATATACTATACTATACTATACGAATTTAATATAATATATTATAAAATAGCATTTATTCATAAACATAATATAGACGGGAGGGAATCTTATGTTTTCTGAATTTGAGGGCAGAAAGCGAGGTAGACCTCCGAATCCCTATGTTTCTATTCAGGTGGGTATCAGAATCAGACAAGACTTGATTACCCAGTTGGATACCTGCAAAAACAAAACTGAAGTTGTCAATAAAGCACTAGAAATGTATTTTGATATGGAAGGGCAATCTTCCCAGTGGTTACTTAAAAGAAGGGAAGAACTCAAGAAAGAACTAAAGGGCATTGAATCAACTATTACATTGAAGAACCAGAAGGAGAAAGAGAAAAAAATACAGATAGAACAGGATAAATTAAAGCAGAAGAATCTAGCGGAGATATATGAAATTGCAGGTACGAACCGGACAGAAGAAGAATTGAAGATGTGGTCTGCGTCCCGATTGAGACGAGTGGGTATTTCTTTTGATGATTTTCTCAATTATTATACTGAGAGGCAGGTGTGATTATGAAGGATCACAAAAACTATGATGTGAACTGCCCGAAGTGTGGACATGAGTTTGTTTACAGTGTAGAACAAGAACCTGTTTTCGGTGAAAAAAAAGTATGGAAGGCATATCTTGTTTTGGATTTTTATGCTAAAAAACGGGACTATGCCCCCCTTGGTTTTGGTAAGTGCATCAGTTATTTGATTGGATACATCAATGTTTCTGATAATGTCGCTAGAAAGATGTTGAAGAAGATGGCGTTAGAACCGTATTGTTTTATTGGTGTTAGGAACGGTCAGATTACAGTTAAACCGAAGGAAGAATCTAAGAAGGTAATGGAGAGCATTCCTGATGTTTTGGAGGTTGCAAAATGAAAGAAAATAGGGCTATATCTGTAAAAAGCAATTGGTATGAAGAATTAATATTTGATTTGAAGAAACTTGTATTTGAGGGGATAGTCCAAACAAAACATGCTATAGGTAAACGTATTCTTGAAGATGACTTAAAATTCGAGAAACCTGATTATGGCAGTAAAAAGATAGAGAATCTCGCTAATGATCTCAATGTTGATACTAGAGATTTGTATAGATGTATCCAGTTTGCAAGGAAATATCCAGAGTTACCAGAAAGTGTCACACGTGACAGAATTGCATGGCGAACCATTGTAAATGAGTATCTACCAGATAAAAAAAGAACAAAGGAAGAAATACCCAATTTAGAAAATATGGGAATGTTATTGGAGGAAGTCAATGGTTTGTATGATTTCCTTTCTTTTGAACTAGAAGAAATTGTAATGGAATATGCAAGAAAGGAAATAGATCAAGCACAAACAATTGACGAAGTATTTCCTGCACGTAACCGAGCTATTTCATGGATTCAATTACGTGGTTATTATAGAACCATAGTCGAAGATAAATATCATAAAGTAATGAAAGGAGAGCATGAATGTTGGAATACATACATTCAACCTCAGCTTGATAAAAAACATAAACAAATCAAAGTTCCAATTTTTTATCTCAACTCTATTTTTAACGGTTTTAATGATTGTAAAGAACAATTGGAAGTTGCAATAAATGATGTTTTTTCTACAATAAATTTTGGAGGCTAAATGAAAAACCAACGGGATAACAAAGGCAAATTCCTAACGGGCCATGTTGCGCTATTCCCTAGACATGTAAAGTACACACGAAAATTGCAGAAAATGTTAAAACAAAAGAAAGAGGACAAATAAATGAATGAAACACTGACAGAGACAATAAAAAATATTCCAGTTAGTAAAAAAAGCGAGAAATTGTGGATTGTTCTATTAAAGGATCTGGGAAATTTTGCTCTTTATTTCAATAAGTCCGATAACTGCTTTTCAGGTTTTGAAGTTCATAAGATATGTATTAGAGAAGCAAGAGAGCATGATATTAAATTGAAAGACGGCAGTATTAAACATTTGTCATTACCCAAACGTCGTGTAATAGCAAGTAATGAAGGTTTTGGGCGTTATGCCTGGCGTTATCCTACTTTGGATTTGGTTTATGAAAAATATCCCAAATTCAAAGAATATCGCCATGAGATCAAAAGTAAGCTGAATGATGCGTTAATTACCGTCAAGGAATGTGTATTACGTGAGGGGTCTGATAAAACTCTGAAAGTAGGTAGTAAACCCCCAGTCTTAAAGCCAAAGTCAGATGTCATAGCACGAAAAGGCGAAAGTATAATTCTTTGCCAAAATTGTAATTCCCGTAATCGTATTGTGAGAGGATTCTTTTGGTCTGGTCGTAATAAAGGTAAAATGAAGCCGTTATCGGATATGCTATGTCCGGAGTGCGGTCATCTTATGGGTCATAATGTAGTTGATGGGGTGAAAAATGTCAAGCAATAAAAAAATCAGATTTTGTAATAGATGCAACAGAATCTTCCGAACTGATAAGAGAAGGCCGAAACGTTGCCCATTTTGTAAAAGTCTTTTTTGGTTTTACCCCTGGATGTATAAGATTAATCAAAACACACCTTCCAAGTCAACTATGGAGTGATAAAATATGTTAAAAGAAATCATAAAAAATAACGATGCTCAAGGAATACCCTTCAAAACCCTAATCATATTTGCATTGATAATTATAGTAATGATTTTTGTTTGTTGGTGGTTTTTTTTAACAGATGTTTCTTGCAATGATCCAATAGAGATAACAGGAACTTTGATGGGTTTTGAGAAGAATGAATCATATTGGAATATCCGGATTGACAATTCAATGTATCTGTTTTCTCGTTTTGATCGGGATTACCTGCAATCCATGATAGGATTTAATGTCTCGATTCTTTGTTGTAAACGGGAGCGACAGTATAAGCCTCTTATTTATTTCGATATGATAAGTTGTTTTGTTTGTGAGGAGTGTGATACTTAATGGAAGATCAAATCCGTGATTCCCGTGGTCGTTTTGTCCGTGGGCATACTTCTATAACTTTAAGAGATTTGAAGACAGGAAGGTTTACAAGCAAAGAACAAACAAATCCATCGATGGATACTTATGAAAATGTTAAATCCCAGATTGATTCTTTGCTTGAAGAGAAGGGTATCAGTATGGAACAGGCGCTTAAGAGATGGCGGTCTGAATTTAAGGAGAAGATATGAATGCCTACATATAAGATGAAAAAGCTGACTATTGATAATCTTGAAACATTTAAACCCCTTGGAGATTATATATTTGTATCCGGCAATGAAGTTACGGTCCATGACGATAAATTATATAATGATTTGAGTAAAGCGGTAGAAAACAGCAAACTTATTACAAGTTTGAAAGAAGAGAATACTCAATTAAAAGAAAAACAAACCGCTATGCAAATAGTGATTACAGAGAGAGATAGTCTCAAAGAGCAGTTAACTACAGCATTGAAGGACAAAAAGCCATCTTCTGAATACCAAGGTCAACTCGATCAGTACAAATCAGAGATAAGTAAACTGAAGGTACAAGGGGATAAACAACTGTCTCAAATACAGGAACTTACTAAACAGATACAGGGTTTAAAGAATGACAACCAGGTTCTACAGAAAAACAATCAAGGTTTAAAGAATGATAAGAAGTCTCTCCAAGCATCCAATAAAAAACTAAGTAAATCAACAGGAGAGCATGAGGACATTAAAGACATCTTCAACAGGTGGGGGACATATCAAAGTCTCCAGAAGGATATAGCTATCATTAAGCTTTTTATGGAAAAACCAAACCAGGAGATCCGGCAGAAAACGATCATAGAGCGATTCATGTATATGGATAAAACAACAGTTCGGTTACATCTGTATAAACTTGTAAGAAAAGGAATTTTAAAAGAACCGCAATTCAAAGGGAGCTATCAGCTTAATACCGATAATGACGACGATAGTCTTCAGGGCATAGCTACAGATGTTGACAGGATCGCCAGGCTTATTCTTGGAGAAAAACTATACGAAATGGCTGTATCTCAGCATCAGCAAAAAAACGAGCAATATGAGAATTGATTTACTTTCGTTTTTCCAAGTTGATACTTTCATACTTTTAACATTATGTGTTACGATTTATAATTCTGTGTTACTCAGTTTCTTATTTTGATATTTCATGTTTTTGTGTATTCCGGTCTTAAATGCCACATTTTTGAATTTAGTCTGTAAGGAGAGACGATAACGCTAAGTTACACTAAAAGGCGAATAAAAAGGTGAAGAAATAAGGTGTGTGTATATCTGTAAATTTCTCGTTTTTCACCGTTTTAAAAACCCTAACACCCAAAGTGAGAGAGTAACTAACATTTTGATATATCGGTATAAGAGAGAGGGAAACTTATTGTGAATATTTTTCTTCTTCTTTCTTTGATATCTTGTTGTATTGTGCTATAGATCACACCTAACTAACTAATCCATTCACACCGAAGAGAGAGTATAACTCAAACAGTATTGTATAGATTTTTATTATACCGATCATCTGAGTTTCTTTCTGTTGCTAATGTTTTATTATGTTTCGTTTTATATCTAGATTTATAAGATAGAGATGTTCCGTTTCTCCCCAATTGTTTTATTTATGCAATCGGCTTAAGAGAGAGGCGATAACTAACTAATTTATTGGCATAGTTTAAAAGGGAGTCGTATGTCTTATAATTGTATATGTTTGTGTAGGATCTCAAAAAAGAAGGTGTGAGTAGTTTCCAATTTTTATATTCATTGTATCTCTCTCTCTCACAGTTTTTTTTAAATAAAAACTGCACAAATCGCACAATTCTATCTAAAACAACTGCCAAATTTATTCAACTAATATACTCTCACTCTCGTATCTTTTGAATTTAAAAAGTCGACTATTCCGACTTTTATATCTAATATCAACCGACTATTAATGAAATCCCATTTTGTCTTCCATATTTCTATACTCTCTCTCTCTCACAGTTTTTTTAAATAAGAACACCCAAAATACCCAAAGTATAACAAGAACTACACCCAAATTAAAATGATAGCTCGATATTAAGTTACCTCTCTCTCAGTATCAATTGAAATAAAATATCTCACAAATCTCAAGTTATAAGGAGAATGTACCTCAAGCATCAAAAATTCCATTTTCAATATCCATTATTGATACTCTCTCTCTCACAGTTTTTTTAAATAAGAACACCCGAAATACCCGAATCATAACGAGAGCGACACCCGAATTAAAATGATAACTTAATTCAATATTCTTTGTATGTCTCTTTCACTCTCCTTTCTTTATGAAAACAAAAAGTCGGAAAACTCGGAAGTTATATCTATTATTAGCCGGAAGTTAATGAAATACTGTTTTGAATAAAATTATTTTCTAGTGTTGATATACTCTCTTCTCACGAATCTTTTGAGATTTTAAAATGCCAAAAATACAAAATTATATCTTAACCAGATGCAAAATTTTGTAGTGATAGATGTAGAATACAATATACTAGAAAAGCGAACAAAACCGAACAATAAAACGAACATAATTTATAACAATCTAATCTATCAATCTTCTATTTTGTTCGTTTTAATTTGCTTTCACACCTAGAGAGAGAGTAACATCAAATAAAAAATAAAAAAGAGAAAGGGGAGAGGGGGGGAGTAACGGTTTATTTTACCGGATTGTCTTGTACCTTGAAAATGTAAGTATCTTCAACGGTTCTTTTTACTTTGTATTCTTTCTTTGTTTCAATGCCGAATTTTTCTATAAGTTCTTTTGGTATTCCCATTTCAGTAATCATGTTTCAAAACCTCTTTAAATTTTAATCCCTGATGCTTCTGATAGTTCTTTCAGTTCTTTGTTTTTAAGAAATTGCATTGCAGTTTCTAGTTCCTCGATATTCTTTGCTTTCTTCGGGCATTTGTCCTTGTATTCACATCGCAAACATCTGTTATACATAAACATTAGCATCGTATCTATATCTTTTTTATCCATGTTTCAGACCTCTTTATTCGATAGGTATTACCTCAACAGGTTCTATGATGATCTTGTTTCCTTCTTTTCGTATTTGAAACCATTTATGTCCCATAGAGCTTATGACTGTATCAGCCCAGTAGTCATCGAGATGTTGCCCTATTTCATCTTTTAAAACTACTTCAGGAGCTACATTAATCGTTATTACGTCCCCTCTGTAGTTGCAACCCTCCTCTTCACTGAATACAACTGGTCTGTTGTCTTCTTCAGCCTCTTTTACTCCCTCAATATTTATTGTTTCTTCTTCTTGCCTTTCTTTCATTTTTTCCTCCGGCTATTCCAATTTGGATAGCAAAAGTACATGTGAAAGGTAATATTTAAAAGTATGTGAGAAACACATAAATATACGTAATAACATTATATAGTATGTGATTGATTATGAATAAGATGCCAAACATAACCTTGTCAATAGATAAGGAAAATCAAAAGAAGCTAAGGGATGCTGCTAAGAAAGAACGGAGATCCATAAGTCAACAGGTTATAGTAATGATGGAATACTATCTTGAAAATAAAGACAGTATTAAATAGGAATAAAAGATTTTTAAAAGGGTGAAAAAATGGCAACAAAAATGTTAAATCGTATTAGAGAAGTTGTTACAGCAATAACAGTTCTTCAAGCAGTCTGTATATACCTATATTTTGATTCAATTGGTATAACTGAGATATGGATTCCAATAGTGTTTGTCATTCTTATGTTTGTGGTGTTTGTATTGTCGTGTATTGCAACTGCTGTACTATGGATTCGGAATGAGTTTTAAATCACGTCAGAAATAACCCTCTAACGCATTTTCTTTTTTAATTCCTTATGATAATTGTGGAAATGAAATCAGTACAATAATATTACTGCCAATTTTGTTTTTAGCCAGAAGAATCTGTGTAAGAATAGTTATATAAAGGAGATCCCTCCTTTTTGTTGTAGACTGGATTAATAGAGTTTTACAGGTCTGATTTAATTGGCAAGCAAAAAAGA
>JAGLML010000189.1 GCA_023140035.1 Thermoplasmatales archaeon | reverse complement strand
AAAAGCTGAAAAAATTAGGTGTAGATGTTTATAAGGATCCTGAAATAGTAATACAAAATATTGTAGCTATATCTGATCTAGGTGGAGAGCTTAATCTTAATGAAGTTGCTATGGCTCTCGGTTTGGAAAATGTGGAATATGAGCCAGAGCAGTTTCCAGGATTGGTTTATAGAATAAAAGAACCACGCGTGGCTATGTTATTATTCGGCTCTGGTAAAATAGTTTGTGCAGGTGCAAGAAAGATATCAGATGTGTCTCTTGCGGTAGATAAATTATCGAAAGAACTAACATCACTAGGGCTTATCCACTAGTAAACTCTCTTCATTTGAATCGTATATTTTGTAATATACTTTGTATAGTTTGTAATATACGTGGTCGTTGAAGTAAATATTTTACCCTTGTAAATTCTGTCATACCATATCCATTTAGCTCTACGGTATGTCCAGACCATGAGAATGTTCCTTTAACATGACAAGGTCCTTCAAAAAGTCCAATTCTTGATTTTTTAAAGACAACTTCGCCTGTATTATAAACACTAATATCAAGCTCTAAAGCCATACCTTTTTTTTCCACTTCTATATGGATTTTCTTTGGATAGATCATTGAAGGTAAATCTTTAGCATTAGCTGATTCCACATATGTCATTTTATATTTATAAAACTCAACAATATTTCTATTATTTGGAGATATCGTTAGGGATCCTGCATAGGCATCTCTAAAACCTCGGAGTTGGAATTTTGAGATATACATTTCCCACCCATTGTCAAAATGAAGGTTAAGCCAATCCCATCCCCCAGAGATAAAACGGGGTATGTTAGTTTCCCAAACATGATCATGATACCCTATTCCACCAACTTTGTACTCATTTCCATCCCATATAATATTTCCCTCAACTTTGCATCGTGGAATATAATAATCTCCAGCCACATATCCTCCAATTACTAAATTTGAACTTCTTCCTTCGACCCAAACTGGTAAGAAATCAGCAGTAAAATCAAGATCTGCAATAAAATCACTCTCGACATTTTCTGCATGTACATACCAATTTGGATATTGGCCTTTTGCCCAACTTTTTTCAAAGTTAATATTAACCCCCGGCCCTTCAGCCTCAAGAGTGCCGCGTTTTTTATCTATAGAACCAAAATGATAACTTTCACCTATATTATCATATAAAATGATAAATAAATTATCTCTATCTATAAATCTAAGATCAAGCTTTGCCATTTTATTAAAAGATACAATCATCGACCAGTCTTTAAGATCACTTTCAGGCTCGTTAAAGAAGACATTAAAATACCACCATTCCCTGGCACTAACTTTATGTGGACTCTCATCATTTACCTCAAGAACATGTCTACCTGCATCAATTGTTCTCTCGCTGCCTGGTGGTGTGGGTATCTCTTCCCCAAAAATTGGAATTTCTTCATCGAGCAATATCTGTTCTTCTCCTTTTTGATCGATGGCATTTGTACCAATAATATAGCTAATAGACGAAGACAATATAACTACACATATCAAAACAATCATGGATTTTTTCATTACATTACCTCTCAAACTCCTTGTATCTCTTCCAGTAATAACCTCTTCCACCGTATCTCCATAAAAACGCTGCACCAAATATGAGCATAGGAATACATATTGCTATAGGAAGATAAGTAAGTTGGACATCCAAAGCCTTCACCTCGGCAATATGTTTGGCTCTTGATTCTTCAGTAGTTTCATAAATCAACTCAGCTGCTTCCCCAACTGGATTGTATGATTTTAAAAATCTGCTTACAAATCGAAAACGCTCGATGTCAGGGCGGTACATTTCAATGAATTGTGAGAGATGAGCAGAAAGCATCAAATGTCTATATACATGTATTATATACCCTGTCCTTGGCTCAACGGTTAACCGCAAGGTCTCATCACAGATATATTGTTCTCCATGCCAAGTTATAGGTTGGTTATAAATATTTGACTCCCATACGCAGAATTCTATTCCATCAATAAAACCTGTTCTAATTTTTTCCATATTTCTAATTAGTACAATGTTTTCTCTCCCATCTTTTTCACCGTTTGATTCCACCCATCCGACTCTTATACTATTGGCTTTCTTGGAATTAGATGGAATTCCCATACGTCCTGCATCTACATTGATATACTCCAGGCTTGATAATCGGGTATCTATTCCATACCATTCGCTTACTTTTTCCTGTTCGTTGATAACACTAAGTACATCGCCTTTATCATCATAAATAACATCGTGTATAATTGCCGTTTTTTCATATTTATCATACTCTGTGACATAAATTACCTCTTTACCCTTGAAGTTTTTCTCAATGGGATCACGTTTTACTAAAAGATTTTGTATCCTAGGCGGAATTTTAAAGACGTTATTATCAGTTGAAATTACACTATTTTTCTCCCAATAATATATATTGCCCTCGTCTTCCCAGATGTAATCTTCTGGAATTGCGACATCATCAACTATTCCATGAGGGATTATGTAAAAATAGGTTACCACGCTTAATATAAGTAAAAAAACCCCAATTACCATACCAAGCTCTTCAAATCTTTTTACTTTCATGAGGAAAATTGTTATGAGACTTGGAACTAATACCGATATTCCAATTACGACGCCAATTACATTTAATGGCAAC
>JAGLML010000188.1 GCA_023140035.1 Thermoplasmatales archaeon | reverse complement strand
ATTAATTATTATAATTCGACTAGCGCTAAAAAATGTGAATCCACGAGATGTAATAGCAACATTTCCTATCTATTACGTGTTTTTTATCATTACAATTTTCTTCCTAACCTTCGTATACTTTAATTACTTCGAAAATGATCTGGCAAAAGACGTTGCTGATAGATTCACTGAGATAAAGGATTAGTATTATATGGATACATATTTTCGTTTTATTCAAGTGGCTATGATTAGATATTGGAGCAATATCTAGCAGGTTTTAGTTAATCATGAGGCTATAATTAGATAAGATTTTGAAATAAAATCTAGAGATAACATTAATAAGATAGAATAATATAATATTCTAAAAGGAGGCTAAAATTATGAATATAAAAATAGTATGTATTTTGCTTTGCATAATATTGATGTTGACTGCGTTGCCAATGGTATGTTCAGAGCAGGTTATTAAAAATGAAAAAGTCTTGGGAAACAACCTAGATACTTATCTTCTTAATACAAAATGGGGTCAACATGGCGGCTATAAATCAAAGTGTCCTGTAAATAAATCCAATAATAATATCAGCTGCCGGTTAGGCTGCTGGTCAGTTGCTATTGGTCAAATTGTCAATTATCATCAGCTGCAATCGCATGGTTTTGTTCATTATGAATGCAGTTATTTTAACATATCACCCAAAGTTATCGATAATAACCTGGATGACCATTTCTATGTCTGGGCAAACATGCCCTTTAATCTCTCAGGTGCTTCTTCAGCAGAGAGAGATAATGTATCACAACTTCTTTTTGATGTTGCTACTGTGATTCAAAAAGACTTCGGAACAGGCAGTTATGTAATACTCGGCGGTACTTTTGATGTAGATGCTATGATGGATGAACTCAGAGAACATATTGATTATATCTCAATTGACACTGAATGGGATGAAAATTTAACTGAACCTGAAATCGTAAATGAAATCAATGACAATCGCCCAATTATGTTTTATATTCGTAATATCTCCACTGCTTTTGGTGAAAAATCGTATCATGCCGTTGCACTTGATGGCTATCGGAGAAACCCGGAGGGTGGCGCCTTTCAAGTGCATTTGAATTATGGATGGGATGCAGGTAATCCAGATCCAATAAATGATTCTTGGTATAATTATCATGAGCCGTTTCCACACTATAATGATGTCACCTTCAGGAAGGGAATGCTTATACGATTGGCACCAAATATTCCAGTGATATCAGGTCCAGGTACTGGTGTTCCCGGGCAAAGCTACGATTTTGACGCTGTTACTACTTCATACAATAATTTGGAGCTCTATTACAAATGGGATTGGGGCGATGGCACAGAAAGCGAATGGATGGGTCTTTACAGATCTGGTGAACCTTGTGAAGCATCACATACTTGGAAGGAAAAGGGAACCTATAATGTCAGAGTTAAGGCAAAGGATGTTAATGATGCAGAGAGCGACTGGGGACGGCTAGAGGTTACCATGCCTAGAAACAGAGCAATTAACATCAACACTTTGCTCCTAAAATTGCTAGAGCAATATCCAAATGTGTTCCCACTGCTAAGATACCTGCTAGGACTACAATAAACCATAATCCTCTCTTTTTTTCTTTTTTAAAATATGGCTGTAATCATGAGGCTATGATTAGATAAAAAAATTAGGTGTTAGAGTAAAGGTTAACAAGTAGATTCTAGTGGAAGCATATAAGCATATATGTTCAATCGTTGGCTTTTTTAAATGTATACATGTTTTCCAAAATGAAATGATTAAAAAGATTGATACACCATCATATATTATTGATAAAAAAATTCTGAAACGGTTTAATCAAAGACAGACAGTGTTTGGTAGAAAACTTTACGATGCAAAATCAGATTTTTATAAAAAAGGGATGTATGATAATTCATCAAAAATTATATCAAAAAATAAAGAAGGCTATTCTCAACTAGATTTTGCAAGAATGATGGGGTCATGGACTGTATATGATTATTTCCATAATGCATTCTCATGGGGGAAATTGACTGATGCTAATTCAGTCATGGAAAAACCTGTTTTAGAAAAATATATTGTTAGCGATCCTCTAAAAATGAGTGAAGAGGTTAAAAAAACAGCTAGATATTTTGGTGCATTTACTGTTGGTATTTCTTATGTTAATGATTATTGGATATATTCAAAAGATATGGATAATGATTCTATTGAAATACCTGAAGAATGTAAATTTACAATTGTAATGACTGTGAAAATGGATGGTTCTGCGATAAAAACTTCACCTACATTTACAGCTTGTACAGCAACTGGTCTTGCATATTCACAAATGGCTTTTTTAATTGGTTGCATGGCTGAATTCATTAGAAATCTTGGATATAAAGCAATCCCAATGGGAAACGATACTGCTCTTAGTATTCCATTAGCAATAGATGCGGGGCTTGGTCAACTTGGTAGAAATGGTCTTTTAATCACTCCAGAATATGGGCCTTGTATTAGGATTTGTAAATTGTTCACAGATTTACCGTTGAAATCAGATAAACCAATAGCGTTTGGTGTAACAGATTTTTGTAAAAATTGTAAAAAATGTGCAGAGGCTTGCGAGGCTGATGCAATTCAAACAGCAGATGAACCTTCTTTTAAGATTGCATGCCCTTCAAATAACCAGGGGATT